>JBKPKC010000031.1:0-6248 GCA_046765595.1 Nitrospirota bacterium | reverse complement strand
TCCTTGGGGCATAAAGGGCGTCCAGTTGGCCGGATCGATCGACGTGCTGCCGATCGCAATAAAAAACAGAATCACCGCAAGCTTGATCAGGACCACTACACCCGTTGCCCGTGCGCTTTCCTTGATGCCGACGACGAGGATCACGGTGACGAGAAGCACAATAATAGCTGCCGGAATGTTGGCGATGCCGCCTTCCGGACCTCCCGGCGCCCGGGTCGCCCACACCGGCAAATGAATGCCCGCCAGCTCCAGCAGATTGTTGAAGTAGCCGGACCAGCCGATGGCGACCGCCACACAGGCGACGCCATATTCGAGAATGAGATTCCAGCCGGTCAACCAGGCCAAGAGCTCGCCCAGCGTGGCGTAAGAAAATGTATAGGCGCTCCCGGCGACGGGGATCATTGCCGACATTTCTGCATAGCAGAGCGCGGCCAGCGCACAGGTCAATCCCGATAGGACAAAGGACAGTACGATCCCCGGACCGGCACCCGGCCGATGCGCATCGCCGACGATGGCCGTGCCGATCAAGACAAAAATCCCGGTTCCAATAATCGCCCCGATTCCGAGACATGTCAGATCCCACGCGGTCAGGGATTTCTTCAGCCGATGAACGGGGTGGTCGGCGTCCGCGAGAATTTGTTCGATCGGTTTGGTTCGGAACAGCTGGGAAATCACCGGGCCTCGATGCACGGCGGAAGGAGCGACGGTCGGTTGGAGGACATCGTCACGGTCCATGTCTCTCAAGTATAGCAGGCGACCTGCACGTTTCCTGACTTGCGGTGGACATTTGGGTCAGCGTCCTCGGCGCCCTGAAGCCTCAAGGAATGCCTCGAAAAGACGGCGATGACGTTCGTGACGGTCGAACAAAAATTCAGGGTGCCATTGGACCCCTAACAAGAACCGCTGGTTGGGTGATTCAATGGCTTCGATGATGCCGTCCGGTGCCACCGCGCTGGCTGTCAGCGACGGCGCCACCGTTTTCACCGATTGATGGTGGGAACTGTTGACGCGCAAAGTCCTACTCTTGACGATCCGAGATAGTAGACTTTTCGGAGCGATCTTCACCGGATGGCTGAGCTGCGTGGCCGGCGTCGATTGCCGGTGCCGAAGCGGGCGCGGCCGCTGAGAGTCGATGTCTTGATAGAGCGTTCCCCCGAACGCGACGTTGACCGATTGCATGCCGCCGCAGATGCCAAGGAGCGGCAGATCCGCAGCCCTGGCCAGCTGTGCCATCTCCAACTCGAAGGTGGCGCGCCGCTGGCTCATGACCCTGAACGTGAATCGCTGGCGTTCGCCATAGAGCTCAGGAGCGAGGTCGGGACCGCTGCCCGTCAGCAAAAGCCCGTCGATATGGGTAAGGAGACGCCGGCGAGCGCCGAGATCTGCCACCAGTGGAAGGACGATGGGAATCCCGCCAAGGTCTTCGATCGCTCGGACATAGCGGGCGCGCAGAAAATAGGTCGGCTCCTGGCCGCCCCATTCTTTTCGATCACCGGCGTTGAAGTCGGGTGTCACGCCGATGAGCGGTTTCATCGGTCAGCGAATGACCTCCATTGGTGCGGGCTCGAGAGGTGCGATGGCCGTAGCCGTGTCGGGTTCGGCCACGCCGAGGAACCGAATCGGCTTGTCTCCACGCAGGTGATCGGGCGTAATGATGTACGTTCCATACATGCTCGTCGTCCAGATGCTCTTCGCGGCGGTCTCGTTTCCACCGGAAAACGCATAGGCCAACCCGCCGACCAGCCCACCCCCGATGGCAAAGGCCGCCTTCAAGGGGAGATACAACAACGTCGATAGCCCGGCCGCCGCACCCATACCGGCGCTGGACGCGCTTCCGCCTTCAGTGCCGTCGCTCGACACGGGCGGGTTCGGTTCCTGGCTCCATGCTGTGGGCATGGTCAGGACGGTGCACAGCGCGACGACAAGGCCGATGGCGACGAGTCGGAATAGAGACGCGGAACCCATTGGAATGAGCACGTGTACTTTCACGAGGGTCCTCCTTCGCTACAAAGTGAGCTGGACTGCACCCGCCATCACAAACGCTCGGTCAGGATGCAGCGCGATGTGGCGTTATAACAAATTCGTCTGTGCTTGCAAACCCCCTACCACGGTTCGAGGCCGAATACTCATCGGCACGGATTCTAAGGAAGAAGATCAAGTTCTGCGGCCACATGTGAAGCGACGAAGTCACGTTTCGTCGGAACAATTCCGTCCAATTCAGCGACGAATGTGTCGGCAGGGAGACATTGGTTTTTTTGAGTGATGCCGGATTGCAACAATACATCGAGTTTGCACCATGCCAGGGCTTGAATCAGGAGTTCATGCGCCCGCTCGTGGTAGGCCGCTTGTTCGTCCGGGGGAGCCGTCACCAGCGCCTGTTCCAACCATTGAGGAAAGCCAATGGCGTCGCCAAGCCGCTCAATCTGCGTCTGATCCAATTCGACGGCCACTTGGACGCCGCCTTTCCAGCTGCGCTTCTTCACGTTGAAGACCGTCGCCTGAGTGAAGGGTTTCCCCTGCACCGGTTGCGGCCCCACGAACAGCGTGACACGGAATTGGGACGTTTCGGAGAGAGCATCCGGGGCCATGGCGGGCATTGTACCACGCCCTTGGGAGACCGCTCGTTCGTTGACCCTCGTCGAGGCCGACGATAAGATGCCGTCCATGTACCAGGCGCACACTGAACGAGTATTCGAGATCCAACGCGTGCTTCGCGAGCACGGCATCGACGGCTGGCTGTTTTACGATTTCCGCGGCAGTGATCCGCTCGGCTATCGTGTGCTCCTTTTGGACGCGACGATGCATGTGACCAGGCGATGGTATTACTGGATTCCTGCAGAAGGAGCTCCCCGGAAACTCCTCCATCGCATCGAGCCGCGCGTACTTGATCCGTTGCCCGGCACTGCCAGTGCGTATGTATCGTGGGAGCAACAGAAACAGCTGGTTGGAGACCTTTTAAAGGGCAGCCGCCGGATCGCCATGCAGTATTCGCCCATGAACGCGGTTCCCTACATTTCACGTGTAGATGCGGGCACGATGGAGTTGGTGAAAGGCTTCGGAGTGGATGTGGTGAGTTCCGGTGACCTGATTCAACTATTCGAAGCTCGGTGGTCCGACCGGCAGCTGGAGTCGCATCAATATGCCGCGGCCGCCCTCCGGCGCATTGTCGACGAGTCATTCGAGCATGTGCGCGAAGCGCTGAGGGGGAAAGGGAGTCTGACCGAGTACGCGCTGCAGCAATTCATCTTATCGCGCATCCACGACGCAGGCATGGTCACATCGAGCGCGCCGATAGCTGCCGTGAACGACCATAGTGCGGATCCCCATTACGGCCCGGCGGCCGCCGGATCGGCCTCCATCACCCACGACAGTCTCGTGCTCATTGATCTGTGGGCCAAACAGGCGGAGTCCGGCTCAGTGTACGCCGATATTACCTGGACTGCCTATGCCGGCTCCACGGTGCCTGAGAAGCATCAGACGGTGTTCGACATTGTCAGGCAAGGGCGGGACGCCGCGTTGGACTTTGTGCGCGCGAAGATGCTGGCGGGACAGCGGCCCTTCGGCCACGAGGTGGACGCGGCCTGCCGCCATGTCATTGAAGCGGCGGGCTATGGCTCGCACTTCGTCCATCGGACCGGCCATTCAATCGGCGAGGAGGTCCACGGCAACGGGGCGAATATTGACGGACTTGAAACGCAGGACACCAGGCGGTTGATGCCGCGGACTTGCTTTTCGATCGAGCCTGGCATCTATCTCCCGGGTGAATTCGGGATCCGCAGCGAGTTGGACGTGTTCGTCACGGAACGGGACGCGCTGGTGTTCGGGTTGCCCCTGCAGACCGAACTCTCTCCATTGCTCTAAACGCTGCCGCCATTCCTTGACAGTGCCGTGAATAGGCCTATACAGTGACTTCTGGGTCAGAACTGACGAGCGAAAAGGCCTTTTTTACAAGGATTCAGACCATGTTTGGGACGATGGGCATATCGGAACTGATCATCATTCTAGCCATCGTGCTCATCATTTTCGGCGCAGGCAAACTCCCTCAGATCGGAGAGGGCGTCGGCAAATCCTTGAAGGGATTCAAGAAGGAGGTGCACGACATTCCGCCTGCTGAAACCGCTCAAGCGGAAGCGGCCCCGCCTCCGCCTGCTCCGGCCCAGCACGTGAGTGCAGCCCAGGCGGCCCCTCCACCTGCTTCCACGGCGCAGCCGACGGCAACGGCACCGCCGACGGCAACGGCGCCGCCCAGCCCCAAGCCAACCGCGCCATATACGCCTGGCCCTGAAATGACACCGGGGACGACGGCCGCCGCACTTTACAATACGGGTCCTCAAGCGCCCCAGGCCCCACGCCAGCGTGCCGCAGTACAAGCGGCCGGTACCACAGCCGGCCAGGCGCCTCCAACCATGGAAGAGAGGGCGTCGACCCCGACACCGATGATGCGAGGGCAATATCCTCCGCTTCCGTCCAACGCCCAACAGAAACCGCAAGTCAAACGTCCCTCGGCCATCGTGAACAAGGATGCCGTGACGCGCGTCCAGGCGCAGCAGGCGGCGTTGAAAGCGAAGGGGGCTCAGCCAGGCGGAGTGTCGCCAGCCGATATGCAGCACTTGGGCGAAGGATTGGGCGACGCGCTGCGGACCTTCAAACAAGCCGTGGCAGACGTCAGGAATTCGGTCGACCCCGAGATGCGGACGATCCAGGCGGAAATGGACGCGGCGCAGAAGGAGATTCAGCAGTCGATCGAAGCCGCACGCGAACTGCCCGCCGCCCAAGAAGACCCGCCGAAGCCTGCCTGACGATGTGGTTCCGGGTTGTGCTCCCCTGCTCCGTTTTGATGTCGTGCATTCTGCACGCAGGCTGTTTTCAGGAAACTCCGGCACCCTCCGTCGAACGCGGCATTGCGCTGTTAGCCGCTCTCCTGCAGGATGAAAATCCCGAAGTCAGACGCACGGCAGCGGAGTCGCTGGGGAAGATCGGAGATCGAGCGGCGATACCCGCGGTGCTACCGGTCTTGGTCGATGCCGTCCCGGCCGTCCGCGCAGCGGCTGCCCAGGCGTTGGGGCGGATGGCGGGTCCGGCCGACGAGGACGTGATCGCCGGGCTTGCTCATGCGCTGCAGGATCCATCCGACAGCGTCAAGCGGATGGCGGCGCTCGCCATCGGCGACGTTGAGCCGTCCCCCGGTCAACTCGCCTTCATGACGGATTTACTGCACGCTTCCGATGTGGAGGTCCGGCGAGCGGCCGTTCGTGCGCTGCTGACGTTGGATATCGGTCACATCGCCGGCCGGTTGCTGCCTCTCCTCGATGATCCGGATGTCGAGGTCCGTCAAAGTGCCGTCGCGGCCTTGGGCTTTTCAGGTGATGCGCGCGCAGGAGCGGCGCTTGGAATGCGGTTGGCGAAAGACCCGTCACCCGCCGTCAGGGTCGAAGCGGCGTATCATCTGGGAAGGTTGAACGGGTCTCAGATTCGAACACTGCTTCAAACCGCAGGGGAAAAGGAAGCAGATCGCGGGGTCCGGCGTTGGATCGAGGCGGAACTCAGGGCGTTGCGCGCGAACGATTGAGGGCGGAGACCAGTTCGACGAGGTCGTGACGGGACTTGTCTTCGATTTCGGTAAATTGCACGCCCATTCCCGGAAACAACAGGAAGCGTTCCGGCTTGTTGCGGGTCCAAGCCACCTTGGCCTTCGCCATGTGCTTTTCCCACGGACGATCCGGCAGGGCAAACTCGACGGAGAGTTCCGTGCCGGGTGCCAACGGTTGACTGCTCTCGATGAAGAGCCCGCCGCCGCCGATTCCCCCCGTCAGACTGTCATAGTGTTTGCCTTCTGGCGTCGTGTACTTGACCTTGACGGCTAAGGGGGCGCGCGCATGGGCGCGGGCATGGGCAAAGCGCAGGTCTTCATCCGCATTGACGATGCGGTCGATGACGTCAGCCCAGGACACGCCGCCAAGCACTGCACCGTTGACCGCCTGCAGTGAAATGACCTCGCGGGCCGGATCGATCTCCAAGGTCTTTCCTTGATGGCCTGGCGTCGTCGTTACGGGAAATTTCATGCGGTCCTGCCTATGGCGAACACGGTGTGATGCGCTATGCGGCCGTCATGCGGCCGGCCGGCCGACTTGCTGCAGTGATTTCACCAATTCGAGCACTCGATTACGAATTTCAGGCGCAATATCCGTGAATCGAACTCCCATGCCCGGGCTGAACGTATATTGATCCGCCTTCGGACAGACCCACGC
>JBKPKC010000030.1:0-4750 GCA_046765595.1 Nitrospirota bacterium | reverse complement strand
CTCTTGACCAGCACCGGGCTCGTCCCCCAGAAAACTCCGGCGCAGAGCGCATAGACAACTCCCATTTCCATGTGGATGCGGAAAAAATCTACTTATCGAGCGTGGCCCTTGCCTGAGCGAAAACATTGTCGAACATAGCCCGGGTCAGTTTGCCAGTAAACGTGTTTTGCTGGCTCGGATGATAGGAGCAGATCAACCGTGGACCGTTTGAGAGATCGATGGCAACGCCGTGGCCGAATTTGGGGCGCGGTTTCGAAGTGACACCGCCACACGCACGGTACGCGGCAAGAAAGGAATCGAACGCGATTTTGCCCAAGACGATCACAACTTTGACGGTCGTAAGCAGCTCTATTTCCTCGACCAAGTAGGGACGGCAGCGGAGAAATTCGGCTAAGGTGGGCTTGTTTCCCGGCGGCGCGCAGCGTACCGCCGCGGTTATATAGCAATCGCTTAGCTTGAGACCATCGTTTCTGTGACTGGAGTTCGGCTGATTGGCAAACCCGGCCGTATGTAGGGCGCCGTAAAGCCAATCGCCGCTGCGATCGCCAGTAAAGATTCGACCGGTTCGATTTCCGCCGTGCGCCGCCGGCGCAAGCCCAATAATCAGAAGCCGGGCCCTCCGATCACCGAAACCGGGAAGCGGTCTCGCCCAATACTTTTCTTCGAAGTGCCTTCGCGGCGGCTTTGCCGCAACCGCTTCGCGCCAGCGCACGAGACGCGGACAACGGCGACAACGAGTGATTCTCGCATTGAGCTGCTCGAGTGCTGCCATCCCATGAGTTGTTAGCACAGGAGATGGAAAAGACGAAGACGCGCGCACGCCTCCAGGTGCTCGGAGCGGAGGCGCTGCGTCTCAGCAATGTTTGAGACACTTCGCTCGCGACAAAGGAAAATACGTGAGGTGCGATCAACTTAGCGATTCGCAGACGCCTCTGTCCGCGGCTGGTATTCGCCCAAGGTGACGGGAACTTCCTGCTCGCGCTTGTCGCGTACAATGGTAAGTTTGATTTGCGTGCCAGGCGCAGTGCCGGCGATCTCATTGCGCAAACTGTTTGCGTCGCTGACGGGTTTGCCGTTGACAGCAACAATCACATCGCCGCGCCGAATGCCCGCCTTCGCTGCCGGACCGTTCTCCGCCACGGTATTGACGAGAACGCCGCGCGTTTCGCTGAGACCAAACTGCTGTGCCAATTCGGGTGTCATGGGCTGAATGCCGACACCGAGCTGACCGCGATGCACCTTGCCAGTTTTGATCAACTGATCCATCACATTGCGCGCCATGTTGGACGGAATGGCAAAACCAATTCCGATGTTGCCTCCGGAAGTCGATAAGATCTGCGAGTTGATGCCGATCAATTCGCCGGTTGAGTCGATCAGCGCGCCACCGGAATTTCCCTGGTTGATGGGTGCGTCAGTTTGGAGAAAGTCCTCGAAGCTACCGTCGCTCAATCCTGTGTAGCGGCTTTTGGCGCTGATAATTCCTGCGGTCACGGTTTGGCCAATCCCGAGCGGGTTGCCGATCGCAAGCGCGATGTCGCCGACTCGGACCTTATCGGAGTCGGCGAGTGCGAGGACCGGTAGATCCTTGGCATCAATTTTCAATACCGCCAGATCACTCGGAGGATCGGAGCCAACGACTTTGGCGTCGAAAACTCGATGGTTGGGTAGTTCGACTTTGATCTGCTCGGCACCATCAACGACGTGATGGTTCGTCAATATCGTGCCGTCTGCATGGACGATCACTCCCGATCCTAACGCCATTTGTACTTGCGGCCGATTGGATCTGGACTCCGGAAGCTGATCACCAAAAAAATCACGAAATAGCGGATTATTGAAAAAGGGAAACTGCCGAGGGGCGCGCACTCTCCGCTCCGATCTTATCGTCACCACGGCGGGGCCGGCTCTTTCGATGACATCAGCGTAGGATAACTGCGGACCACTGGATTTGTTTTGATCCGAGGCCCGGTTGACCGCCGGCGCCGGCGCGCTTGTCAATGGAGCGGCATTTTGACTCTGCGGTTCTTTGCGACAAGCAGATAATGCTAAAGCGATTACGATCGCTCCGATCGAGAAATGCTTTGTCCGCAATAACAGAAATCTGCGTTCCATACTATTTGCCTCCGTCGCATGCCATGAGTTCCCCCGCTCGCTGGTGCTAGTACAGTTAGACATGATCTTCGGATCGATTTCGCCCCCTAAACTTGCCATTTACGGACATCCTCTCTGCCGTCTTCGACCACGACCTCCAGATCGCCATCAATATTCACCCCGATCACGTGGACCGTACCGTTTTGCGCGCGTTCAAATCTGAGATCTACATGGGTCTGCCCAACCCTGAGCCGATGAAGCTCGAGCCAGTGGACAAATTCCGGCAACACGGGGTGACGAATACGTAGACGGCGCTCGAATGCTTCCGGCGTCAGACCTAATACGGCCTGGATCAAATATGGAACGGCACCGGCGGCCCAGGCTTGTGGATGGCAGGCAACGGGATAACGAACCGGCACACCGTACAAATCGCGATCGAATCCGGCGAACACCTCAGGCAAGCGGTAGTGCTCGAAATGCTGAGCCGCTTCGACAATCGCCGTAAAGACTCGACACGCTTCCGTATCGAAGCCGTAGCGCCTGAAGCCGACGGCAATGAGCGAGTTATCGTGCGGCCATACCGTCCCGAGATGATATCCGATGGGATTATAGCGCAGTTCCTTCGACGAGAGAGTGCGAATCCCCCATCCGCTAAACATCTCGTTAGAGAGTAACCTCGCGACGGTCGGCGCAGCATTTTTGGCATCGACGATCCCGGTCCATAACGCCTGTCCAGGGTTGGACGAAATAGCTGCAGCTGGACGATTCTGTGCCTGAAGCGCCAACGCGTAAAATTGTCGCTCCTCAAGCCAGAACTCGCGGTTAAAACGGGAGCGCAACGCGTCCGCTTGTTCGCGAAGCTCCTGAGCACGGGCCGATTCTCCCGCGCGTTCGTAGAGATCAGCCAGGGTCGTCTTGGCTAAATAGACGTAACCCTGGACTTCTACTAACGAAATCGGCGCTTGCGCCAAGCTGCCATCGCGGTTCACGATGGCGTCGCCCGAATCCTTCCAGCCTTGATTGCTCAGGCCGTTTTTCGATGAGCTTTGATACTCCAGATAACCATCCTGGTTTTGATCGCCATAGACAGAAATCCAGGAAAGCGCCGCTTCGATTTGATCGCGCAATGCATGGAACAGACACAGGTCTCCGGTCCACGCAGCATGCCGTGCGACCAAAACTAAAAACAGCGGCGTCGCATCAATGGTACCGTAATAAGGCGTCTGCGGGATTTCGTTCAGATGCGCCATCTCTCCGACGCGCAGTTCGTGCATGATTTTGCCGGGTTCCTCGTCCCGCCAGTGATCTATCTTGGCGCCTTGATACTTGGCCATCAGCCGCAGTGTCTGCTCGGCGATGCCGGGATTGTAGGCGAGCGTCTGAAGCGATGCGATCAAACTATCCCGACCAAATAGGGTGACGTACCAGGGAACGCCCGCCGCGAAGAATTGCTCTCCTTCAAGGCTCGTTCTCAACAGGTAAAGATCGCGCAATGACCGCTCAATGACATTGTTCAGCAGAGAACTGTTGCTGCGGATTTGGGTTGTGGTCTCAAGCCAGCGATTGGCGCATGATTGCAGCCGCGCTTTGGCTTCGCTCAGATCCGGCGCCGACGCTTTGTTCGGTTGCGTATGCTTGTTTTCTCCTTCCGTGATAGAGAACGATATGCAGATCTGTTTTTCTTCCCGCGGCTCCAGTTTGACTTCGAATCGAGCGCCATTGTCTTTAATAAATGGCGGAATTGGCGCAAACTGGATTGCCAGAACGCGCTCAATTTTGTCCGCGCCCTGGTAACGAAGAATGAGCTGCCCATCACGCCATGACGGTGGGCAACGATAGCCGAGTTTTTGTCCCAATAAGCCGCGCACCGCGAATAACGGCTCGAACCTCGATGCCACGAAAAATTGAATCGGAAAATCTACGGTATTTGTCCCGTAGTTATGTAAGGTGAAGACGTCTCGCAGCGCCGGTTGGTCATTGTCAAGTATTCGCTCGAGCTTGATGCCGATTTCATCCTTGCGGATCAACTGCCGGTTATTGATTCTGAGATCCGGATTGGTCAGCTCAAAGGTTGCGCTAAATCCCGAGATCTCGGTGCAGACGAGCACCGTGGCTTCCGCCGCGCCTAATTTGAATTCATAACCGCTCAAATACCGGCAGTCGTGATAGTAAAGCCCCAGTCCGTGATCGCCTTTCAAAGGAACCGAGCCGTCCCCTTCGGAGAGAAAGAACAAATCGCCGTCCTTCAATACGACCGCGTGTGCGATACTTCGCGTAACCGAAGATCGCCCGTCACTCTGCAGTCGCTGCTTGCGTTCGTTGTTCTCGCGCTTTGTTTTAGCCCGGCTTTGCTCCGCTGCGTGGTTATGATGACCATGCCGGGCACCTATCGATTCTCCTGGTGATTGGTTTTTAGATGTCTCAGGCATGTCTCGCCCTGCTCATCGAAGTTTTCCCGGAGAGCGCGCCGTAGGCCGCGGCGGCCAGAAGCAGTCCCGCCGACGCCAACCAGCCATGGTGCGTTGCCAGCCAGAGCTGAAACGAATAGCCGTGCGCACGATCGCCGAATTCGCCATGGGCGCCGCGATCCCCAGGGAGTGGTTCCCACAAATTATTGCGCCGGTTTTTGTCATCCGGTTCGTTTGTCTGCTGGGATCCATAC
>JBKPKC010000029.1:0-6256 GCA_046765595.1 Nitrospirota bacterium | reverse complement strand
GAGGAAAGCGTCTACGATACGTTCAACGCCGGCCATGCCGGGACGGGTGTTTCTGCCGCCTATGGCATGGTCGAGGCTCGCGATCAGCAGGGGTTGAAGCATAAGGTCGTCTGCGTCGTCGGTGACGGCGCCATGACCGCCGGTATGACCCTGGAGGGGTTGCATCATGCGGGGGGGCTCGGCAAGGACTTCCTGGTGATCCTCAACGACAATCAGATGTCGATCTCAAAAAACGTGGGCGCCATTTCCTCCTATCTGAACCGGACGTTCACCGGCGATTTCTATACAAAAATGCGTGAAGAAACCGGCCAATTGTTGAGGAAAATCCCGCACATCGGATACGACGTGGAGAAGCTCGCGAGGCGCGCGGAAGAGTTGGCCAAGGGCGCCATTCTTCCCGGCCTGCTCTTTGAAGAGCTGGGCTTCCGCTATGCCGGTCCCATCGACGGGCACAACTTCGAACATCTGTTGCCGACCCTCGAGAATGTGCTGAAGATGAGAGGGCCGGTCCTGCTGCATGTGATCACCAAGAAAGGGTTGGGTTACGAGCCGGCCGAAAAGAATCCGGTTTGGTTCCATGCCTGCCCGCCGTTCGTTCGGGAAACCGGGGCTCCGGCGAAGAAGGCGGCCAGACCCTCCTATACCCAGATCGCCATCGACTCGTTGGTCCGGCTGGCCCGGGAGGACAAGCGGGTTGTGGCGATTACTGCCGCGATGTGCGAGGGCACTGGCCTCACAGCGTTTGAAAAGGAATTTCCCGAGCGGCTCTATGACGTCGGCATTGCCGAGCAGCATGCCGTGACCTTCGCGGCCGGGCTGGCGGCGCAGGGGATGCGGCCGGTCGTTGCGATGTATGCCACATTCCTTCAGCGTGCCTACGATCAAGTCGTGCATGACGTCGCTACGCAAAATTTGCCCGTGACTTTTTGCATCGACCGCGGCGGTCTCGTGGCTGAGGATGGAACGACGCATCACGGGGCCTTCGACTACGCATACCTCAGGCACATGCCCAACATGGTGGTGATGGCGCCGAAAGACGAAAACGAACTTCAACACATGCTCAAAACCGCTTTGTCCTACGAAGGCCCCGCGTCCGTCCGCTATCCCCGAGGCGTGAGCCTGGGGGTCACGATGGATCGTGAGCTGAAAGAGCTGCCCGTCGGCAAGGGTGAACTTCTGCGCGAGGGTACCGACGTGGCGATCATCGCGATCGGGGTTTCTGTCTGGCCGGCCGTGAAGGCCGCGGAGCAGCTCAGCCAGGAAGGGTTGTCGACGGCGGTGATCAATGCGAGGTTCGCCAAACCGCTGGATGAGGAATTGATCGTGAACGTGGCGAAGCGTGTTCGCTATGTGGTCACCGTCGAAGAAGGCTGCAAGATGGGTGGATTCGGTTCAGCCGTGCTTGAAGCCCTGTCCGATGCCGGCGTGACAGGCATTAGGACGAAAATTGTCGGCTTGCCGGACTGGTACATCGAACAGGGACCCCAGGACCTGTTGCGGGAGCGGTATGGCCTGACCACCGACGGCATTTACCGGAGCGTCAAGGAATTGGTAAGCAAAAGCCCTGCGGTATCACGGGAGCAGGAGTTCTTCTCAGCCGCGGTCGATCACCTGCCGCATGGCGACGAGCAGGGGAGTTAAGTCTCGCAGGTGGAATGAACAAGCCATAACACTCGACCAATGCACATCACCAGACGACCTACCAGGCAGATTCAAGTCGGGAAAGTGAAGATCGGCGGCGATGCGCCCGTTTCGGTCCAGTCGATGTGTTCGACCGATACGAGGGACGTGGCTGCGACGGTTGAGCAGATTCGCCAGTTGGAAACCGCCGGCTGCGAATTGATCCGCGTGGCGGTGCCCGATGCGGAAGCTGCCGCGGCCCTTCCACGCATCAAGGCGGCGATGACGGTTCCGCTCATTGCGGACATTCATTTCGATCATCGCTTGGCGTTGAAGGCTGCCGAAATAGTTGATTGCGTTCGCATCAACCCGGGCAACATCGGCGCCTGGTGGAAGGTCGAAGAAGTCATCAAAGCCGTGAACGTACGAGGAATCCCGCTTCGCGTGGGCGTGAACGGCGGCTCGTTGGAACGGCCGCTGCTCGACAAATACGGCTGGCCGTCGCCCGAAGCGCTTTCCGAATCGGCGCTGAACGCCGTGCATGCGTTGGAAGACGTGGGCTTTACGAACATGAAAGTCTCGCTCAAGGCCTCCGACGTCCATCATGCGATCGATGCCTATTGGCTATTCGCTCATCAATCGAATTATCCGCTGCACATCGGCATCACCGAAGCCGGAACGGCCATGACCGGCGCCGTGAAATCGGCAATGGGGCTGGGGTATCTGCTGTCTCAGGGTATCGGCGACACATTGCGAGTGTCGCTGGCCGCCGATCCCGTCGAAGAGGTGAAGGTCGGGTTTGAGATACTCAAATCGCTCGAGCTACGCCATCGTGGCATCAACGTGATTGCCTGCCCCACTTGCGGCCGTGTCGAAATCGATGTGGTGCGCATGGCCAACGAGTTGGAGAAGAAGCTTGGCCATATCAAAACGCCGTTGAATGTTTCCGTGCTCGGCTGCGTGGTCAACGGTATCGGCGAGGGCAAAGAGGCCGACATCGGTATCGCGGGCGGCGAAGGGAAAGGGATTCTCTTTAAGAAGGGAAAACTCGTCCGGAAGGTCCCGATGGAAGAGCTGATGGACACGTTGATTCACGAAGTGGAATTGCTCGCCAAGGAAAAGGAAGCGGAGGCAAGCGGCGACGCAGCGCCGGCCCCTTCCAGAGAAGGATGGGAAGCGTTGCCCGGTGCCGACAAAGGCGCCAGCCGCGGGAAAGAAATTCCCGTCCTCTCCAATAAATCCTAAAATCCTGGGCCCGTCGCATCAGGTCCCAACAAGTGACAGAGTCCTATGCCTCTAGTAGTTTGTTGTAGGGTGACCAGCGCTCTCGCCAGTATTCGCTCTAGCCTCCTGTCCTATCACCGGCTTATAATGCCCCTTCCCGCGGGGCGCCGTACCCAAGTGGCTAAGGGAGCAGTCTGCAAAACTGCGATGCAGCGGTTCGAACCCGCTCGGCGCCTCCAACCCGAGCTCGCTCGACCCGGCGCCCTTCAGATTGTCGTGGCGACGGGATACATCCCTCCAGCAAGCTTCTTCCTTCTTCATCCCTAGGCGCGTTGTGCGGGCCGTCGGCTATTCAGGCCTAGCCTTCTTCATTGAGCCGATGGATAAACACCGCTGAATAATTATGCACATCAAAATCTTCCTCTCGACGAATCTCCGGGCACGCGACCGAACATCCCTGGGCGCGTGGCGACGGTCCAGAGCAAATTGACCTAGGGAATATGGAGTGATAGAATCTCGAGCGTTTACAGTCAGCTAGCCCGCCGGTGGTTCGCCGCCGTCACCGATCTCAAACTGGAATCACGGAGCGCGAGAATGGCCGTACCTGTTTCGCAAATGTACACGGTTGCCAGCTATGTACTCACCCAGAAGCTCAAGGGCGTGAAGCGATATCCCTTGGTTTTGATGCTGGAGCCGCTGTTTCGCTGCAATTTGGCCTGCGCCGGATGCGGCAAGATTCAGTATCCCGACCATGTCCTCGATAAGCGGTTGACTCCCGAACAGTGCTGGGCTGCTGCCCAGGAATGCGGCGCGCCTATCGTCAGTATCCCCGGCGGCGAGCCGTTGATTCATCCTGAAATGGCGAAGATCGTTCAAGGCCTTGTCGCCCAGAAGCGGTACGTCTATCTCTGCACCAACGCGATTTTGCTCGAACGCAAGCTCGACGAATATCAGCCGTCAAAGTATTTGACGTTCAGCATCCACATGGACGGCTTGAAGGATGAGCACGATTTGGCGGTTTGCCGGGACGGCGTGTACGACGTCGCGGTGCGGGCGATCAAAGCGGCGCTCAAGCGCGGACACCGTGTGACGACGAATACGACGCTGTTCGATGATGCGAATCCCGAGCGCGTGAGAAAATTCTTCGATGAAATGATGGGGCTCGGCGTCGAGGGGATGATGATCTCTCCCGGGTACAGCTATCAAAAGGCCCCCGACCAACAGCATTTCCTGAAGCGGGCGCGGACCAAAGAGCTCTTTTCGAAGATTCTCGGCCGTCCGAAGCGCGGCTGGCAGTTCAATCAATCGCCGCTCTTCTTAGATTTCCTGATGGGCCGCCGGGAGTACCACTGCACGCCGTGGGGCAACCCCACGTACAACGTGTTTGGCTGGCAACGGCCTTGCTATCTGCTTCAGGAAGGCTATGCCAAGAGCTTTCGTGATCTCATGGAAACGACCGCCTGGCAGGACTACGGCTCGACGAAGAATGAAAAATGCGCCGATTGCATGGTGCATTGCGGGTACGAAGCCTCCGCCGTGGAAGATACGTTTGGGACGCTGTCGGGCTTCGCACGGACGGCGAAACTTACGCTCTTGCCGACTTCCAGGTAAACAATCGTTGATCAAGGGTCATTACCGGATGAATGCATGACTCTCCCGATTGACCATTGACTGACTCGATGACCGATACCAAAAATCACACGTCGGCTGCCGGCGGCTCGCTGGAGGGACGCGTGTTCCGCCCCGCATCCCACAAGGAGCTGGCCGAAGCCGTGGAGTTGGCATTCGATTATCGCGGCGACGTGACCGTCGCGCTGACCTCCGGGGAGTCGGTGGCCGGCTACCTGTTCAACCGCGACGCTGCGGCTTCGAGTCCCTGGATCGAGCTGTTCCCGGCCGACAATCCTGCCCCCCGCCGGATAGCCTACTCGCAGATCGCCTCGCTTGCCTTCACCGGCGCAGATACCGCCAATGGAAAATCCTGGGAGACCTGGGTCTCCAAAAAGGAATCCGAACGCCGTGCTGAAGCCGACCGAGTTGAAGCCGACGCCCGCACGCGGGGACATTTGTAGCCCCGCTGGCCTCCTTTCTCATCTCTGACGCATTTTCTTCGCGCCAGTCCTCACGACGACCGCCGGCCGCGGCCGGATTGCCTCCCGCCCTCTCGTTGACAACCAGGGGGCCCTATGTTAGAAACATCGGCCTCAAAACTGGGGAAGCCTGTCTTGGCGAGGCGTTTTGCTGTTTGAAACCATTGCGCGAGCGGTACAGGCGCGCCCAGTTTTGCGAGAGGGACAGCAACGACGGCAAGAACTGACGGTCCTATTCGTCGCCCTAGGCTGGTGCATCGCGTTTCCCTCGGGGAGCTTCGCGACGCATGAAGCCGATCATCGGTTTACGGTCGAAGGGTTCGTGTGCGGGACTGATGGCAAGGGAGCGGGCAATATTGATGTCCTTGTCAAAGACACCAAGATTTCCTACGGACAGATCGTCAAAACGGACGAAGCCGGGTATTACCGGGCAACTTTTCATCTGCATAACGAGAATCTAGGGGATCCGCTTCTGGTCGAAGCGAAGGGAGAGCAACAACATCAGACGGTCCAGTTTGATCCCAAGGACCTGGAATCGGAACGCAAAGTTCAAATTCATTTTGGAACCGCCTGTGTCCATGACGTCAACGCTCCCCCCGCGTGGTTGTGGTGGGGCCTAGGAGGAACGGCAGCGGTCGTCGCCGGGGCTGTCGGAGTCAAGCGGATCGTCAAGGCGCGGCGGAAACAGGGGCAGAAGCGAGGCAAGGGGCAGGGGAAAAGAAAGCAGTAACACCGATGGCGGTCCGTGGGGCTATGGCACCTCGCCGGATCGGTCAAGAAACGTTGGCGAGGGTCAGTGCGCGTGGCTTCCGGAATCCCGTGGTATCGGCGCTTTGGCAGGAGTGCAGTCGCTCCGGCAAAGCGTCTTTTTTTCGTCTGAAATCTATAAGGAGCGAGGAACGGTTATGAATCAATGGAGAACGGTGCATCTGGGGTGGTTGATGGGGCTCGGATTGGTCGTGGCCGCGTGCGGCGGCGAAGGTGGTGGAGAGGGTCCGATCGTGCCGCCTCCTCCCGCTCCCCCGGAATATGCGGAGAAGCACATGCCGGCGGACTGGTGGGGAGATGCGGCGAAAGCGGAAGAAGGCCGCAAGCTGTTTATCGGGGAGACCAATCCCGACGTCAACTGCGCCAGCTGCCACGGAAAGGACGGCAAGCCCGTCAAGGCCGGCGCCCGCGATTTCCGCAACGGCGAACGCATGAAGCTGTATTCCGATTCCGTGTGGTTCTGGCGGATTTCTGAAGGCGTGCCCAATACCAAGATGAAGGCATGGAAGAGCAAATTATCGGAGGAAGACCGTTGGAAGCTTCTGCTCTTCGAG
>JBKPKC010000028.1:0-3952 GCA_046765595.1 Nitrospirota bacterium | reverse complement strand
GCCGATCTACCTCGGCCGGGCTCTCAGCCCAAAATGCCACCCGCGAGGCATTGGGCCGATGGAGAGTATCTTCCGTGACGCCGAAAAATTCCGCCGGCCCAGGCGGGTCGGCGGCTTCGAATTGCAGCCATCCTGCAATGTCGACGATGCGTGTGAAGCCGATTGCAGGCAGGACCGCCTCGTAAAACGGCCGTGCCTCCGCCAAACTCCGCACGCGGAGATCAATGTGATCGTATCGCCTGCTCATGCGTGGAGGCATACCTCCTGAACAAGCCGCTGAACGCGGTCACTTGGCCCATATACTACAATTGTCGACGAAGAGGTCTGGCCCGGCAGCTGATAGGGTGAACTTGGCCACATCGCCAAGTAGGTCTACGGAACGCTGGATCCGCCGGCTGACGTCTGCTGTGCTGTCGTCGAAATGGCGACGTCCTCGGAACTCCAGCAAAATCTGCAGCGCGGTTAGCGTGAAGCGACTGTCCTCAGCCTGGCGTCGTGAAGCATCTGCTCCTGGATCTGCTGCACCGCTTCAGTGAGCGCGCGGTTCAAGCGTGCGCCCGGGGCGACCTCGCCGGTCGGATTGAAGTTCTCCTCGAACGAAGACTTCCCGCGGTAGGTGCCGATCAGCTTGCCGTCTCTCGTCAAGAGAAACAGCGTGACATCTGCTTCGCCGGTTGTGGCGTGCGTTTTCCAGTCCAAGATATCCGCGGCGACTTTGCCGGCATACGGTAGGGGCACGCGTGTCCACAGTCGCGGACGGTAATGTTCGTGCAGCGCGTTGATGCGTCCGGCGAGAATGAGATCCGGAGCCCGGTCGAAGGTCGTGATTTTAGAAAAGACGCCGGCTTGATCGAAGGCGTCCAACAATTCGTCGCGCACCTGGAGCGCCAGTTGCCTCGGCGGAACCTGCTTCGCGTCCGGTCCAGTCAGACCGAAGCTTTCTTTTCCGGAAATCAGCGCCGGGGCGGGGTACATATCATGGAACTCGGCCGTCGCGTCGATAATCGGACGCACTTGGGGGAGCGTGACGTCGGGAACGAATTCCGCGTTCGTGCACCCCGTTATCGCAATCAGGACTAGCGCCAAGATCGCAAAGGGTCGGATGCGGTGGACCTGCGCCATGCCGTTAATCGATGCCCCGCTGGATGGCGACGGCATCGCACGAAATCCGCTCGCTCATCAGGGGCGGCGCCGCCCGCCGTTCTGACGCACTTCTTGCGCAGCCAGCCGCGACCTGTAAGATCATGACTGAAGAGGGCATTACGACGGTTGAAGTCCGCATGTCTCGTCCTTCCTCCTTCAACTCTACCCTTGGCATGCTGCCTCACTGTCCTGGGAACGTCCCGAGCAAGGCTGAAAAGCTATCCTGATTGCCGGGGCCGAATGTGCTGTACCCTTTTTCCCCTACAAATCGAAGGCCTGAGCCGCTAGCGAAACCTCTAGCTCTCAAGAAAAACGAGGGGGGATAAGCACTTACGCGGCGTGTCCCGTGGCATATCGCGTGCAGTTTCTTCGAGCAGCTAGCCTTGACGCCTCTTTTTCTGAAGGATCGCAAGCAGATTCGAATAGTCATGACAGTTACCTTGAAAGGATGGTCGACATGAAAATCGCACAGATTGCTCCACTTTGGGAAAGCGTGCCGCCGCGCCTATATGGCGGCACCGAGCGGGTGGTGTCCTACTTGACGGAAGAACTGGTTCGTCAGGGCCATGAGGTCACGCTCTATGCCAGCGGTGATTCGCACACCGCCGCTCGCTTGAAACCGGCCTGTCCTCATGCACTCCGCCTCAACAAGGGTCTTGTGAACCGTGATGCGCCGCTCATTCTGATGCAGGAACAGGCCTTGGGGGCGGAGGCCGACCAATTCGATATCATTCACTCTCATCTGGACTTTTTGAGTTTTCCGATGAGCCGCCGTTGTCCGGCGCCTGTATTGACGACTTTGCATGGCCGCTTGGATCTTCCGGAGCTGGTTCCCGTTTTCCGCGAATACGCCGATATGCAGCTCGTCTCGATTTCGAACGCCCAACGGCTGCCGTTGCCCCATGCGAACTGGCAGGCGACCGTCTATCACGGTTTGCCCGATCTGTATGTGTTTCACCCGACTCCCGGCGCGTATCTGGCGTATCTTGGGCGGATCTGTCCTGAAAAGCGGCCCGATCATGCGATCGAAATCGCCAAGCGCGTCGGCATTCCGCTGCGCATCGCCGCCAAGGTCGACCCGGTCGATCGCGAGTATTTTGAAACGCAAATTGCGCCGCTGCTCAATCATCCGCTGATCGAATTCGTCGGTGAGATCAACGATGAGGAGAAGGGCGAATTCCTGGGGAATGCCGCCGCCGTCTTGTGCACCTATGATTGGCCTGAACCGTTCGGCATCGTGTTGATCGAGGCACTGGCCTGCGGCACACCAGTATTTGCCTATCGCCGCGGCTCGATTCCCGAGATCATCGAAGACGGCGTCACCGGATTCGTCTGCGACAGTCTGGCGGAAATGGTCGCGAAGCTCGACAAACTGCCGCTTATCCAACGGCGTCGCTGTCGCGAGGCGTTCCAGCAGCGGTTTACGGCCGAGCGAATGGTGAAGGACTATCTCGAAGTCTACGAACGAATGGCGACGGTACCGGCCCGCAAGCATGCCCTGGCGAACAGCCGGTCATTGCGGCCGGTGGGCCGCCGCCTGACGGTCAGCGAGGTCGTGACGCCGCACGGCACCGCCTGACGGCCTCATTCGCTCACTGTCATCCTGGGACGGTGCATCAGAGGGGAACTTCATCCGGGAACCCGTGGCCTTCGAAGCCGACCGGATGAGGTCCCTTCCCGATGCGTACCGGCTGACGAAGCTGAGAGATGAAAGTGTGCCGCCGGTGATCTTCCCAGACCCCTGTGCGAGCTTCCATTCCATCCTTCCGTAGGATAGCGTCGTCCTACCGCGTTCTCGTAGCATGGTCCCATGCAGGCCTCTCTGGTGAACGCTCGATCCGTATTGCTCACCGGCGTGATTCTCAGTCTTTCGCTGGGAACGGGTTGCCGCCCACCGACACCCACCCCGGTTGCGATCGAAGAAAGACCTCTCGAGGTCTGGAGCGCGGATCTGCCCGTTCCCCAAAATGTCCGGCGGTTGGCCATCTGGTATCCACGGACAGGAGAGCAAGACGTCGCGTATGCCTATAGCAGACTCGAAGAAGCCACGTTTCAGCTCAAGCGGCAGCGCGCCTGGATCAAAATCGTCGACCGACGCAATGTGCAGCAGCTCACCGAAGAACAGCGTTTCCAGCTCTCCGGCAGAGTCGCCGACGACAGCGCGGTGGGAGTAGGAAAATGGCTCGGCGCGGATACGATGGTGCTCTTTCGTGTTGAAGGTCCCACGTGGAGGGAGCGGTTACTGGCTCGTATGCACGGAAAGATGCCGCCTTTCGTCGTGACGAGTAAGATCATTTCGCTGGAAAGCGGCGAGGTGTTCTACCACGACGTCGTGAGCGCCACCCCCACGCCCGTCTCCGGCGAGTGGAGCGATTATGCCAGCGATACCGAATTGCGGCCCGCAATGCATGCGGCGCTCGAGCAGGCGCTCTCGAGGGCCATCCTTCATCTTCACCAGTCATTTCGCTGAAGCGGTTTCGAGGGCCCCGGCCTCTCATGCGCCGGACGGCACGGTCGCTCTGCCGCACTGATCGACTCACCGTCATCACATCAGCGTTGGCATCGGATCGAGGTTTGCCTGAGGCGCTGTTCTCTCAGAGCGGCAGATGAACAATTTCGTGGGAAAGACGACCACGCCGGGAGTGTGAGAGCGGTTCAGCGCCGAACGGCTTGCATGACGTCTTGAACGCTCTTGGCCCGCACTTTGGCGCTGAAATCGACACGCATCACTTTGAGCGCGTATCGTTCTTCGGCGATTTCACGCTGTGTCCGCACGCCGAATCGACGGAAGAGACCAACCGGCGGACAC
>JBKPKC010000027.1:0-7703 GCA_046765595.1 Nitrospirota bacterium | reverse complement strand
GCTGTTTGCGCACTGCCTCGATTTCTTCCGCCGGTGGGGATTATCCTGGTACGTGTGGAGCACCACGCTCGTGATGCAACACACCGCGTGCGGAGGATGGATCAGAAGCTGGAGAAAGGGAGCAATGCCATGGCTATTCGAACGTTTTTAACGGGACTTGCCGTCGGAGCTGTCGTCACGAGCTTCTTGAGTCAGTGGCCGCTGTCAGCCGCCGACAAGGTGACCGACCATCCCAAGTGCATTTCTCCGGCCGCGGTTGCCGACTATCTGCATAGCGTCATCCGAGCGGACCGTACGTTTTACACCACGGAGATTGTCGAACGGATGCAGGTGCGAGGGATCGTCGTCGCCTCGGAAAACTGGAGAGCAACGGCAAAGCTTCCGCTTCCTGCGCAATTTCTCATGGAAGCAGGACGACTCATCTCGCAGGAAGGAAGCGGACTGCGATTTAGATTGATCAGCAACTGGGCGATCAACAAAACGAACCGTCCTGCGAGCGATTTCGAGAAAACAGGGTTGACCGAAATCCTCGCCAATCCCGACAGCCCCTACACGGCGGTGACGACGCAAGACGGCAAGGCGGTCTTCCAGGCGATCTATGCGGACAAGGCCGTCTCCCAGAGCTGCGTCGGCTGTCACAACGCGCATCCTGACAGTCCTCGGCGCGACTTCAAGCCCCGGGATGTCATAGGTGGGCTGGTATTGACGGTTCCGCTCTACCGCTGAACGTGCTTGCCCGATTATTTCATCGACGTCGGTCCGATGACCGTGGTCCTTTGGGGTCGGGCATCCGTAGGCTCCGAGATTGATGGCCCGGGCCTGCACACCGTCAAACCGTTTATTTCCTTTTTCGCCCACTCGGTCGCGAGTTGGACAGCCTTCGACACAGCAAGCGGAGGCTCGCCTGTTTCAGGCGTCCACACTGATCACAAGGAGCAGAATATGCACCATGGGGTCGGTAATTGCTCGGTCCGATATCAGTCCGCACGCAGTGTGCGCGGCTCAGAATACACAAGACCGATCAGAGTGGAAGGCCGGATGGCGGTTAGCTGATGTTCACCACTTTCAAATCGAAGTACAGTGTTTTGCCCGCAAGGGGGTGGTTGAAGTCCAATAAGACGGTCTCGTCCTTGATGGCTGACACTACCGGCCGGATCTCGCGGCCGTTGGCGTCTTTTCCGTGGAGCTGCGTCCCCACCTCAATCTCTTGAGGAAGTTTGTCTTTCGGCACTTCGGCGAACGCGTTCGGATCCGTATCGCCATAACCGTCCGTTGGCGGCACGACGGCCTGTTTTGCCTGTCCCAGTTCCATGCCCTCGACCGCCGATTCCACGCCGCGGATGATCTGATTGGCGCCCTGTGTGTAGGTGAGGGGATCTCCTCCCACATTCGTGTCCACCACCTGGCCGTCCTCCAGCTTGACGGTGTACTCCAAGCTGATCACATTTCCGTTCGAGACGGTCTTGTTCATAGTGCGGGTCCTTTCTTTTCCCATGCGTGTTCGTGGATGATCAGAGGGATGAGCGTTGCCCGTGAATGCGGCAGCGCCATTTCGACCACTGTAGCAGTCGTCTTATGCGTGCACAATACGCTGCGTTGAGGCAGGGGTTCTTCCCAGTAGGAGGAAAGGAGATCAATAATCGGCACGATGGAAATGAGAAGTGGAATTCATCGATTGAGGACGGCCTTCAGTCGGTGTAGTGAATCGCGGTGCCGACCGTGAGGCCATTCATGTATCCATCATCCGTGTAAGGATACCCTCCATAATACGAATAGGGATAATAGCCACCCCAATAAGGACTGGAATACGCTCCATATCCCCACCATCCCAGTCCATAAAAGCCGTAACCCCATCCCGGGCCGGAGAAGTGCCGCCAGTGCCGCGCTCCGTGACGCCCTGACCAACCACCTCCCCGAAATCCGCCATGATGGCCACCCCCTCGACCGCCGCCGTGCCCTCCGCCGCGTACAAGATAGATGCTGACATCTGCATTTATTCCCTGTCGCAGCGAGGAATGCAGTTCGCCCGGCATGACCTTCTCGGAGTCCTTAGGCAGTGAAGGCGAGGGAGTCTGTTCCGCCATGCGATCGCCTGGAGCAGGCGCTGGCAGACGAAGTTCACCAAATACCACCGCATCGGCGCCCAACATCGCGGCCTTCTCGACGATCTTTTGGCGCCGCGTATCGACGCTCAACCACCAACTGTCGATGGTCAACACCGCGATTTGGACATACGGGCGTGTCGGCGCCCGCTCAAGGACTTCGACGGCGTCCGCCTGCGGCGTAAAGCTTTCGCTCGATAGCATGAGGACGTCGACGCCGGCGCAACCGGAGAGGATGGCAGCGAGGAAGAACAGAGCAGGTACTAGAGCCTGGTGCCGCTTGCGGGCACGTGGTTGCCCTGACAGCAAAGCGACCGACGGTCTGAAAGCCGTGAATGAAACGGCGGCTCCCATAGCAGCCCTCTTCGAATCAGCGTACTCCTGGAAGATTAAGCGGCTATTAGAGCCACCTTAGAGGAACTGTCCGGATGGAGGTCGTGTGGAGGGCAAGATGACAGAAGAGAAGAGTTGTATACCTCAGTATTCGCCCTTCGTCGATATTGATTTCCCAGGGTTTTTGTCCCATCCTTTGTACCCTTGAATGGCGTCACATCCAAGATGATTGAGAAGGCCGCATGGACATCCGGCTCATCTGTTGACCCGGTGAGACCATGAAAGCCGAACAACTCGCCTCTCACCGTTCACCCGTCCTCATCGTGGAGGATGATCCCGATCTCTCGCTCGCGCTCGGCGATTACCTTGAACATGAAGGGTACACGGTACGCAGTGTGACGAGCGGCCGACAGGCGCTGCACGAGGCTGAGGAACACTTGTTCGGGGCAGTGGTCTTGGACCTGGGATTGCCTGATTTAAGCGGCTTCGCCGTTCTTCGCGGCTTGGAGGAAATGGATCCCCTTCTTCCGGTCATCGTCCTCACCGCCTCCGTTCAAGAGCAGTACACGGTGGAGGCTCTCCGCCGCGGCGCCTTCGCCTATATCACGAAGCCTTACAATCGCGACGAACTCAGGATCATCCTGCGTCAGGCAGTGGACGTCCGGAGACTGGTCAACAAGATGAGGTATGTCGAGGACGCCCTGACTGCCAAACAGGAGGAGTTCCGGCAGGTTGTTCAAACGGCGCCCGACGGGATTGTGTTGGCGGATGCCGAGGGCAAAATTGTTTCGTGGAATACGGCTGCCGAACGGTTGTTCGGCTACGCAGAGGGAGACATCCTCGGACAGCCGCTGACCACGATCATGCCGACTCGCTACCGAGAGGATCATCTTCGAGGGCTCGAGGAGGCCAAGGCCGCTGGGGGATCCGTCCAGACGGGGAGGATGATCGAGCTGTACGGCCTCAGAAAAGACGGCACCGAATTTCCCATTGAGTTGTCCCTCAGCACATGGAGATCCCGGCGGCAGATGTTGAGCTGCGGCATCGTCCGCGACATCACGCTTCGAAAGGAGGCTGAAGCGAAGCTGCTGAAACAGCAGATCGAGCAACAGGTTCTACTGGATCTGATCCCCGCCATGGTCTGGTACAAGGATGCTCACAATTACATCCTGAGGGCCAATCGCCATGCAGCGGAATCGATCAACAAGGTGGTGGGAGAGCTTGAAGGTAAGTCCACGTATGAGCTCTATCCTGAAGAGGCCGAAAAGTATCATCGGGACGACCTCGCGGTCATTGCCTCCGGCGAGCCGAAACTCGGAATTGTGGAACTCTATGAAATCGCGCCGGGTCAGAAACGGTGGGTGCAGACGGACAAGGTGCCATATCGCGACGCGCAGGGAAACGTGATCGGGGTGCTGGTCTTCGCGCAGGACATTACCGACCGCCGACAAGCGGAAGCGGATCTCCAAGAGAGCGAGCGTCAATACCGGCTGTTGATGGAGGAGGTTTCGGACGCCATCGTTGCCGTGGACATGGACGGCTATTTTACGTTGGTGAACGCCAAGGCGTGTGAAATGCTTGGCTACACGAGAGAGGATTTGCTCAAGCTTCATGTGAGGGACACCTACGCACCGGCAGAACAGGACATGGCATTGCGATTCCTCGAGCAACTCCGCCAAGGCAAGCCCTTACGCTTGAGGCGATTGGTACAACGCAAAGATGGGACCGTCATTTTTGCCGAAATCAGAGGCAGGAAGATGTCTGAAAACCGATATTTTGCGATCCTCGAACAGGTCACTTCATGATGCATATTCCCCACCTATGCCGCTAGCCAGACACCGCTCCGCAATCGGCACCCCTCTCGAAGACCTGAACGGCCATCGCACGAATGGAAACGATTTGCTGACAGCGCTCGCCCAGTCTGTCAGAATCGGTGAGTGCATGGATGGAGCTGAAGTCGTGCAGCTATGGGCCTTTGGCGCTTCAAGAACATAGTCGGCTTGATCAGTGCGGTGATTTTCTCCATCGCACTGAGCGCGTGCCACACGGCGCCTGCCCCCGCGATTGAACCCAAAAGCGATGTCCATGTCGATCTGTCAGGGAAGGTCCACTCGCTTCAACGGCAAATTCAAGAGCGGGATAAGATGATCGAGGAGCGTGACAAGCGTATTGATGAGTTAGAGTCTCAGCTCGACGCCTTAAAGCTCATCGATGAGGATCGTGAGAAGCAACGGAAGCCCCTCCGCCCGCCTTCGACGCTCGACCCTGTTCAGTGATCCTTGTTTGGCCGCCCCTTCCCTGTGCTCGGGCATTCGCTAGTCCTGCGCTCGGGTTCCCTGGCCCATACTAGACTAGAACGAGACAGGGGATCAGCGGGCTCTTGAACCCAGTAACGTTCGAATCATTGGCGATCTGTACACAAAAAGGATACACTGAGAGTTTGGAGGGAGACGCTATGGACAATTACACTGGCAGGTATTCACGCACGACGCTGTTTGTCACCTTTGTCGGTGGAGCAGTGGTCGGTGCCATCGCCGGAGTTCTGCTGACCGATAGGTCGGGGCAGGAAACCCGCTGGGAACTGGAAGACTATGCGAAGAGAAAGCAACAAGACTTGATCAAAAAGGCGAAAGAAGTTCGTGCGGCTCTTGATGATGTGATCGAACGGGGCAGGAACTATATGACGGAAAAGCGGGCCGGTATCGAAGCCGCTATGACGCCTGGCCAGGAGGAGGCGAGAAAAGAACCAGTTATTGCCCGGATCAAGTGAATCAACTTCTCAGCAGCTTCTTTTAGCTCGACCACGTCGTCCAATCAAGATCTCCTGTGGTGAATTGAACCGGTAGGTGGCTCCCTCCCATGCGGAAGGGAGCCGTCGGACCCCTGCTACTCAACCAATCGTAGCGATTGCTGGCCTGCGGAAAATGCCGAGGCTGCGACCTTCGCCCCGCTCATCGACACCTGGATGTCGATCGCGATGCCGCCGTTGGCGCTCAGCGCGCCTCCATTGACTCTGTCGAGAAATTCGACCTTCTGGGCTTTGTTCATCCTGGTCCAGCCCCTGTTATCAACAGTCACCGTCAGCAGACGGTTGTCGGTGCCAACTGCGGAGAGCATAGGGTCGGTAAAACCGGTGCCTTGCAGATACTTGGCGGCCGCGGTCACGGCTTTGCCCTGCTCGACCATGTCCTTTGCCGGTCTCGCTGTAGCACTCTGCGCTGCGGCATAGCCGAAAGCGATCACAAGACTCATTGCGGTTATTGTGGCCCACAGTTTTCGACCCGCCATCGACATCTCACCCATTCGATTCCCTCCCTGTTGGACATTGATGTGAATAATTGATTGGAAAAAGTCAGGCGCTACTTTGAAGCTCGATGTAAAAGGCGGGGCGCGTTATCCGGTTCTGTCTGACGCACCTGCCGAGGCCGCTTCACCTCCTCTCGCCGGTCGGTTGTGAACCGCGGCGGGGAGTAGCAAACGGTGGGCCGTACATGACCAATGTATTTTCTCGATGAAAGTGGAGGACTTATCGTGTGCTCCCCATGCACTGTCTTTGCTCAGCATATGCAAAGTGCCAAAAAACGATGGGTGGAGACACAAAAATGTTTGGGGAGTACCGGGCCATTGAGACAAAGTCTTACAAGAAAGGACGGGTGGTCAATCAGCACTTGAGGCCGCCGTTGGCGGCCTCAAGTGTGACGGTCTTAATGGGACGGCTGTTCCAAAAATGATCGTGTTGACCCCGATGAAGCTTCCGCCAGGGCAATGGCATCGTACACTGCGTTGGGAGACCATAATCGATACGCCTGTAAAGAATTGTGACAATTCGATAGAAAAGGCGGGTCATCACGCTGAAGGTCGGGATGTATTTCATTCGATTCTTTTATGAATCTGAAACGATTCTGCCGGAGCAACGAACATCAATGCTCGATACTCCAGCTTCGGAAAAGCACAGCAGTATCAAGGAGTGCCGGCTATGACTAGATGGCACCAAGGATGCACCTATACGCGTACGAGCGCGTGGTCGCTGAAACTCCGGATGAGTGGAGGGCGCATGCCGACGACCAGGCTACTGTTCGAAGCTCTCGCTGTGCTAACAGGCATTGTGGTCATGTCAGGGCCGATACAGGCCGAACCGCTCCATGTCGGCGCGCCTCCAAGTTTAAGAGCGGCGTTAGACGAAATCGTGCCGTTGTTCGAGCAGGAATATCGCGCAAGGGTCAGTATTGCGTATACGCCTTCGAAGATGCTGCTCCGGCAAATCGAACACGGTGCTCCGATCGATGTATTTCTGTCGGCGGGAATCGAAGAAGTCGAGCATCTGCATAGACAGGGACTTACCCTGAACGGCGCCCCGCGAGTGCTAGCCCGGACGTCCGTAGTGCTCGTGATGTCGTCGAATACCCCGGTCGCGTTGGTCTCGATGCCTGATGCCCTCGCCAATCACACCGCTCGGATCGCTGTCGGCGATCCGGAGCTGTCGTATTTGGGAGAGGTGACGGCCCGGGCATTGTCGAAAGTCTATCCGGCCTATAAAAGCCGCACGCATCTGCTGTACGCGCCGCATACCGAAGACATTTTGAACCTGATCAGGCAAGGTGACGCCGATGTGGGTCTGGTCTATCGGGCCAATGTCATCAACAGCGGCGAGGTCGTCATCAGTGACGAGATCCCAATGGGAAGCGTTGTGCAAATTGAGTTCGGTCACGCCGTCGTATCGACCTGTCGAGCCTCCTCCCGCGCTGTTGCGGAACAGTTTTCCGATTTCCTGATGACGCCTCGTATCATGAGGTTGCTTGAGAAATATGGATTCCAGGCTCCCTTGCTGCCGACGGCGCGGACGACCCGGTCACGCTCAGAGGTTCCCCACTCTCGACGGTAATCGTGCGGCTGGTACCTAAAAAAATCCGATCGCTAAGTGGCTCCACATTTTCGGTGGATAAGTCTGTGGACAATACTCTCTGGGCGCGCAATTATTCCAATCTCCAAAGCCGAAGGACCAATTTGCCTATTTTTTAAGCATAGCAAGCAAGAGGGGTGAGACCACAATATCTTGTGATTGACTTTTTTATGGCTCTTAAATCTACCATTAGTCAACTCGAGACAGGATGTCCCTCATCCAATTTGGCAAACATACGTAGTCCCGCTCCGAATTGCCTTGTCTAAAGCCACTTATCCACATCTCCTGCCCCCTCTGAGTCGTATCGACCGCATCAACTCGGCGCCCGTCGTACTCGTCGCACGCGGAGCTGTCTCTTATACACATCT
>JBKPKC010000026.1:0-9533 GCA_046765595.1 Nitrospirota bacterium | reverse complement strand
GACCATGTTCGACCATGTCCCGATATTCTTTCGGCATGAATTTTTCAATGCCGCTTGAAAACTTTACGTACTCGAGACTCATCGGACACCTCCGTTATGTCACTGCGACGAACTACGTCGCCATTCAGTCGATGTTAAACTCTATGCGAAAGACCGCCAGCGGGAAAAGGGACAGACAAGCGCCACGCGACATGATTCATGTTGGACGTCGCGGCCATCCTAGCAAAGCTCAAAAAACACTGTCAATTTATATGTTCCCAAGACAGGGCATGTCCGGCAACCTCAAAAATTCTATAACGCCCTGAAAATCAATGCAACTTTTCAGAAGGCCCACCATCCTCAAAAGAAGGCCTAGCCCTCTCTAATCTGATAGGCCATTCGCCCTAACGGCAACCTGGCGCACTGCCCGTCCTCGGCTGCATGCCCGCCTGTGCCTCACACAAGCGGAAGGTCATTGCCCTCGCCGGCGAATCTGTCTACACTAGTTGGATTATGCCTATACGCGTCATCATCGCGGGGGAAGACGAGGAAGCGCAATACGTCGGGGGAGTCCACAAGCGCCCGCCGATTCCCGATAACTCCCTCAAGGCCGAATGTCCGAAGTTCATGGCTCATGGCCCTTGTGGAGGCGTCCGCAAGGGCGGATTCTGTGAGGTCTATCCCGAGATGACCTGCCCGTGGATCACGATGTTCATCGAACTGGAAAAGATCGGTCACACCGATTGGATGAAACAAGTGTGAGCGGAACTGCCGGTTGATGGGAGCGGATGAAAAGAACGCATAAAGCGACGAAACTGGGGTATAACGAGCGGCACGCCAAGAGCGGCCTGACCGCTTCCCTGCCGCCGATCGAAACGTTTCCGAATCAATATAAAGGCTACGAAATTACGATCGAGATCCCGGAATATACCGCGATTTGTCCCAAGACCAGTCTTCCAGACTTCGGCACGATCACCGTGCACTACATGCCGGACCGCGAATGCCTTGAGCTCAAATCGTTGAAAATGTACATCCACGCCTATCGCAACATCGGCATCTTCTACGAGAATGCTGTCAACAAAATTCTCCAGGACATTGCCGGCGCCTGCCGGCCCGTATGGGCACGAGTGACCGGCACTTTCGCTGCGCGCGGTGGGCTGCGGAGCGTCATCGAAGCCCGGTACCCGTGATTCACTGTAATCCTGCATGACCATCATTGAGCTTGCGGCCGTCCTGCCGATCGTGTAATCAGTTGCCAAATTCCGGTATTCATGGCCACCTACGCAATCGGCGACGTCCAAGGCTGCTTCAAGTCCCTGCGTCGCCTCCTCGATCATATTTCCTTCGATCCACACGCTGACCGGCTTTGGCTCGTTGGGGATCTGGTCAATCGAGGGCCGGATTCCTTGGAGACGCTGCGCTTTATCAAGTCACTCGGGGCAGCTGCATGTCCGGTGTTAGGAAACCATGATTTATTCCTGCTGGCCGCTGCCGAAGACATCGTCGCCCTCCGCTCGAAAGACACCATTCAGGACATCCTTGCTTCCGACGACCGATTAGAGTTGCTGTCTTGGCTGAGACGTCAACCGCTGCACCGACGAGAAGGCGACTTCTTCATGGTGCATGCAGGCCTGCTGCCGCAATGGAGCATCGACAACGCGGTGAAGCTGGCCCAGGAAGTCGAGGCCGTGCTTGGCGGAGCGGAATACAGAACGTTGTTACGGGAACTCTTTGAGGGGACGCCCCCTCAGTGGGATTCTACGCTTAAGGGCATGGACCGCCTCGTCAGCATCGCCCGGGTGTTTACCCGCCTGAGAACAACGACCCCCGAGGGCGAAATGTCGAGTTATTCCGGCCCGCCCGAGGAAGCTCCGACCGGTTTTCTTCCCTGGTTTCGTGTGCCGAATCGGCGCAGCAGCGACGCGACGATCATCACCGGTCACTGGGCGGCATTGGGCCTCCACCTTGAAGACAACCTCCTGGCCATCGACAGCGGCTGCGTCTGGGGACGACAACTGACTGCCGTCCGTCTGGAGGATCGCACGGTGTTCCAGGTGGAGTATGCCGACCGCCGCGAGTAAGCGGTGTAATCACCGATCGTCGCCGGAGCGAGCGATTCGATTACTGGTAGGACTCTGAGTCTGACGGAAACTTCCCCTGCTCCACCTCTTCCTTGTATCGGCGGAGCGCCTGCAGGGCATCGGCTTTGAGATGCGCATACGGTTTGACAAACTTCGGCACGAACTCGTCAAAGAGCCCAAGCAGATCGTAGAGGACTAGGACTTGTCCGTCACAATGCGGACCGGCGCCGATGCCGATGGTCGGAATCTTCACTTGATCGGTGATCGCCTTGGCAAGCGGTGCGGGTATCGCCTCGAGCACGATGGCTGCGGCCCCGGCCCGTTCCAGCACTTTTGCATCGGAGACGAGCGCCTTGGCACGCTCTGCGCCCTTCCCCTGGACCTTATATCCGCCATATTGATTGACCGACTGCGGTGTCATGCCGAGATGCCCGAACACCGGAATGCCGATCCGCGTCATGGCCTCAATGCGGTCGGCCATGACGGCTCCGCCTTCGAGCTTGACGGCATGGGCCCCGGCTTGGAGAAATCGGCCCGCATTGCGCAGGGCGTCTTGTTGATTGGCTTGATACGACATGAACGGCATGTCCCCGACCACCAACGACTTCTGCACGGCACCGGCCACGAGCTTCGTGTGATAGAGCATGTCCTCCATCGTGACGGACAGCGTATTGGCCTTGCCCTGCACCACCACGCCCAGCGAATCGCCGACCAACAACACCTCAATGCCCGCCTGCTCCAATAAACGAGCGAACAACGCATCGTACGCGGTGACGACAATGATCTTTTTCTTGTCTCGCTTGCAGCGCTGGAGATCGGGAATAGTCATCATGCGAGCTGCGCCTTCGTGATGATTTCGCCCAGTCGGTGGATGCCCTTGATCGCCATGATATGCACGCCGTCGCAATGGGAGCGCACGGCTTTGATGCTCCGGACGGCGATCTCCACGCCGACGTCTTCGGATTTCTCTCCGGCGGCACGGAGTTCGTCGATCATCGCCTGGGGCACGGACATACCGGGAATATTGGCGTTCATGAACTCGGCCATCTTTGCGTTGCGGAGAAGCAGGATGCCCGCCAGCACCTTGACCTTGAATGGGCGCACCTTTTTCATAAACGCCGCAAACTGCTCTGTGTTATACACCGCCTGCGTTTGAAAAAATTGTGCACCGGCTTTGACCTTGACCTCGAACTTGGCCAGCACGGGTCCCACGAGATCAGCCTCCGGAGTTACGGCCGCGCCAATGGTGAAAGCCGTGGCCCCGTCAAGCTTGTTTCCGGCATAATCACGGCCGCTGTTCAATCCCTGCACAAGCCCCATGACCTGGACCGAGTCGAGATCGTAGACAGGCTTCGCATCCTTGTGATCGCCGACGGTCGGGTAGTCGCCCGTCAGACAAAGGATATTGCGGATTCCCAGCATGTGGGCGCCCATGAGATCGGACTGCATCGCAATCCGGTTACGATCCCGGCAGGTCAACTGCATCACGGGATCATGCCCCAGCTCATAGAGCAACCGGCAGACCGGCAAGGAGCCTGCGCGTACCACGGCGGCGGTATTATCGGTCACATTCACACCGTGCACCCGCCCCACGAGTTGCTTGGCGTTGTCGAGAAGTGCGTTGATGTTCGTACCCTTCGGAGGATTGTACTCGACGGTGACCGCGAACTGTCCGTCCTCGAGGATCTCCTTGAGTCGCTTCGGCTCCCGTGTCATCGCCTGTCTTCTCCCCTTACATCATCAAGGCTGTAGGAGAGGGGCGCTCCGACTGCGCGGCCCATCTCACCCACCCGGCCCTGAGCGCGCCGAGACGCGCTCTTTACCCAGGCGAGCACAGCATTATCGTGCGCATTCGACGAGCAAGGGAGTGCCCCCTTCTTCTACAGCATCCCTGCCATTCTCTTAGCAGACTCGACCGTATTGTCCAGCAACATTGCAATCGTCATGGGTCCGACGCCGCCGGGCACGGGGCTGATCCAACCGGCTTTGTGGCTCACCGGCTCAAAGTCAACGTCACCGCACAGTTTGCCGTCCGGCAGCTTGTTGGTCCCGACATCGATCACGACGGCGCCTTCCCGGACCATATCGGCCGTCACGAACTTGGCTTTGCCGATGGCGACCAACAACAACTCGGCCTCGCGGCACACGGCCGGCAGATCTTTGGTTTTAGAATGGCAGATCGTGACGGTCGCATGGCGCTGGAGCAGCATCAGCGCGAGCGGCTTTCCCACAATGTTGCTGCGCCCGACCACCACGGCGCGCTTGCCTTCGATCGGGACACCGGTTGACTCGATCATTTTGATGACCCCTTTCGGCGTACAGGCCTCGAAGACGGGATGACCTTCTACCAACCGGCCGAAATTGTACGGGTGAAAGCCGTCCGCATCCTTGTCCGGGCTGACGGCCTCAAGAATCACGCGGCTGTCGATGTGCTTGGGCAGCGGCAACTGGACAAGTATGCCGTGGATCTTGGGATCAGCGTTTTTCTTTTCAATGAGGGCCAGCAGTTCGGCCTGTGTCGTTTGAGCGCTCAATTTATGATCATCGACATGAATGCCGGCCAGGTCGCAGGCTTTTTGTTTGTTTTTCACGTAGACGTGCGAAGCCGGATCGTCTCCCACGAGAATCGTCGCCAGTCCGGGTTTCACCCCGGTCTTTGCCAATACGGCGGCCGAGGCGGCCGCCAACCCCTCCCTTACCGACTGGGCCAATGCTTTCCCATCAATGAGTCGAGCTGCCACGACGTCCTCCCTTGCGAACATGAAGCCGGAAAAAGTGGCGTAAGCCGGTGTGCGACGCACCGGTTTTTTGATTGGAGCAGGGCACCTTAGCAGGCCAATTTTACGCAAGTCAACGTGGCGGCCCGCCGTGTATGGAGACGACATCGTTCGCCAATTTGTTGACAGTTTCTTCACCTCACGGATACGATGATCCGATGTCTATGCATCACCGGCACGGGTGCTCCTCTACCCCCGTATGATCCGTCGTCTGCTGCATCCAGTAACTGTTGCTGCAGGTCTGTGGTTAACGATGGCGCCAGTCGGCGCCTTGGCGCAGATCACGGTGACGAATCTGCAATCCCCGTACAGCTTCGTCAGCAGCACCTCCGGAACGGAGTATTTCATTTCCAGCGTCAACGGGGATCCTGAGTCTCCCGACAACAACGGCTTCATCACGAAGCTGGATGCAAGCGGGAAGATCGTCAGTCTGAAGTTTATTCAAGGCGGCATGGACGGCGTCACGCTCAACGCGCCCAAAGGACTGGCGTTGGTCGAGCACATGCTCTATGTTGCCGACCTCGACCAACTCCGGACCTTTGATACCGGCACCGGGAAACCCATCGGCTCCCTGGCGATCCCGACCGCCCCCGGTCAAGCGCCGCCGAGCCTGACGGATGTGGCCTACGATGGGGCAGGATTGCTCTATTGTTCGGACCAGCATGCGAATCGCATTTACCGGGTGGAGATCGCCCAGCGAAAGGTCTCGGTCCTCGTCGCCGATCCGGCGCTCGCCGGTCCGGCCGGCCTCGCGGTGCACCCGAAATCCGGACAACTCATCGCTGTCAGTTGGGAGAAAGGCAAGATCTTCGCCATCACGCCGGAGGGCACCGTCTCGGAAATATTTTCGAACGGATTTTTTTCTAGCCGCTTCTCAAATCTGAGGGGTGTCGACTTCGATCGTTGGGGCAACATGTACGTATCGGACTTCACCACCGGAAAAGTATGGCGCATGACCTGGGACAAGCGTTTTCAGGTGATTGCCGAATATCTGCCTTCTCCCGGAGATCTCGGCATTGACCGTGCGAACAATCTCATACTGGTGCCCTATGAATTCGCGCATGCGGCCGAAATGAACGGCCTCGAAGCGCCGCATGACGGAAAACCCAAGCAGGAGAAGCGGACGCTCGCCGATTACGGCTTCGTGCCTCCCCCGCCAAAACCGGCGGAAGGAGGGGGGAAGAAATGAGCGACTGCGCCTATTGCAAACAGCGCAAGGGCAAACGGCCCTGTCCGGCTTTGGGCGCCATCTGTAGCCTCTGCTGCGGTGAGCACCGCATTGTCCGGGTCGCCTGCCCTCCCGACTGCAGCTATCTGGGCACCGGGAGTGATTACCAGCAAAAGCGTTTGAGCGAACTCTTTATGCCGCTTCGGCGCGAATTTTACCGCGGCATCAGCGACGCCGGCGGCGAGAAAGCGGTCGCGCTGTACAATCTGATCGAGGTCGTCACGTTTAGTTATTTTCACGGACGTCGTGACGGGCAGGACGCCGAAGTGGTCGCGGCGATTCAGGCCTTGCGCCGGACGCTGAGCCCGCTGCATGTGCCTTCCGGCCCCATTCCTGTCTTTGCCGAGCATCTCAAGAAAGAATACGAGACTTTTAAGAAGCAGAATCCCCAGCATGTCCCTGACGCCTCAACGGCACCGGAGATTCTGGATCGCGTCATTACATTTGTGTCCAACTTCTCAGGGCAGGATTTTCAGTCGCAACGGTTTTTAAGCGGCCTGATCGGGTACGTAAAGGCCTATCACCCCGACATCGCGGAGCATTTGACGAAGCAGCACCAACCGGGCCATATCGTCCTCCCAGGGCAATCGTTCATGCCGCCCTCCGCTCCTGAACCGCATACCCATGGGCCCGGCTGCGAACACCATCATCATTGACCGAGCAGAGAGCCTTCGCGCGATGGCAGCGGAGAAAGAAAAGAAAATTCGACGGTCGCGGCGGGTTGATCTGCGTTGTCAATTGGGTTTCTCTTCCGATGAAATCGAAGGAGAAGCTCACGTCACGAATCTCTCGACGGGTGGATGCCGAGCCGAATCCGATATCAATATGGCGGAGGGATTGCAGTTTGTCGTGCTGCTTCACCTGCCGGGGCAAAGCCCTCTGAAGATCGAGCGAGCCTCAGTCCGCTGGGTGAAAGGCAATACGTTCGGTCTGAGTTTCATGCTCTTTCTGCCCTCCGGGCGCGCAAAGCTTCAAAAGTACCTCGATAGCCTCGCCTAGCCCTTCCCCTTCATTCGAGGATTGTCACCGTCATCTCCGTCCTATCGTTCGGGAGATCATGGTCATTCTTGGGCAGGTTGGCAATCTTGTCGGCAACCCCTAAGCCCTTCGTCACCTCCCCGAAGACGGTGTATTTTCGGTCGAGAAAAAAGGAATCTTCCACCACGATGAAGAATTGGGACCCCGCCGTATCCGGCTCTCCTGCACGTGCCATCGAGACGATGCCACGTTTGTGAGGCGTGTCGGTGAATTCCGCCTTTAAGAGGATCGGGTTCCCTTTTTCATCTTTCGGGCCGCCCTGCCCGTAGGTCTCCTTCCTCAGTGAATTCTTGGTGTTTGGATCCCCCCCTTGGATCATGAACCCGGGAATGACGCGATGAAAAATCGTCCCGTTGTAAAACCCGGACCTGGCCAATTTGATGAAGTTCTCGACATGCCTTGGCGCGAGCTCCGGGTAAAACTTCATTTCTATTTCACCGAATCTCGTCTTGATGATGGCTTTCGGGCGAGGATCCGGAGGCGGAGGAACGACCTGCGTGTCGCCTTTGCCCCAGCATCCGGCGAGGACACTCACGGCCACCATTGCGCACAACGGGGCAGTGATTTTTCGCGTTCGCGCGGGGTGTCCGGTGACGGAGGGTCTGAGCATATTTATTCGACAATCACCGTGATTTCCACCCGTTCGTTCGGGAGATCATTCCGCGGATTTCGCGGGAGGCTCACAATCTTATCCGCCACTTCCATGCCCTTCACGACCTCCCCAAAAACGGTGTACTGGCCATCGAGAAAATTCGAATCCTTGACGACGATGAAGAATTGCGACCCGGCGCTGTTCGGATCGTTGGTCCGCGCCATCGAGACGATCCCCCGGCGATGGGGCGTGTCGTTGAATTCCGCTTTGAGTTTCTCAGTGGGTCCCCCCATCCCATACGTTTCAGGCTTTTTAGGGTCTTTGGTGTTCGGGTCCCCGCCTTGGATCATGAAACCGGGGATGACGCGATGGAAAATCGTCCCATTGTAATACCCGGACTTGGCAAGCTTGACGAAGTTCTGCACATGGTTCGGCGCCTTGTCGGGGAATAACACGATTTCCATGTCTCCGAACTTGGTCTTGATCACGGCTTTAGACGCTTTTCCAGGAGCGCCTTCTGCGGCATGCAGCACTGCCGCGCCGGAGAGCCAGACAGTCATCACCAAAAGCGCGATCACACAATCGAATCGGAGCATCCCTCGTGTCATCTCAGCGTCCTCCTTATCATTGCACGTGGTATCTTACCATGCTTCATCGGCCTTGACGGGCGGCTTCCTGCAACGCTTGCTTCGCCGCAGACTGTTCCGCCTCTTTCTTGCTGCGTCCTCTCCCGCGCCCCACGACTTCGCCGTTGACGGTCACTTCCACGTCAAACACCTTGTCATGATCCGGCCCTGACTCTCGAACCACTGCATAGGACGGGAGCGTGTCGAACCGTCGCTGGCACCACTCCTGGACTTGCGTTTTGTAATCGTCTTCTCCGGGCAAATGCCGCCGGCTGGCCACCCGTAAGAATTCTTGGTCGAACAGTCTTGCCACGACGCGACGTGACGACTCTAAGCCGCCGTCGAGATGTACGGCAGCGATGACGGCTTCGACGGCGTCGGCGAGGAGCGACTCTTTCTCGCGCCCTTTCGAGACTTCCTCGCCGCGGCCGAGGCGAAGGCACGCGCCGAGTTGGAGACGCTTGGCCACATCGGCCAGCATCGTTTCACTGACGAGTCTGGCCTTATGCTTGGAAAGGGCCCCTTCCGGTGCATGCGGCAGCAGTGCCGCCAGTTGCTCGCTCACCACGAGCGACAGTACGGCATCTCCGAGAAACTCCAGCCGTTCGTTGTCGGCGCCTGACACCGCTCGGTGTTCATTGACATACGACTTGTGCGTCAACGCTTCTTCGAGCAGCCGGTCGTTGCGAAAGCGGTAGTCCAGCGCGCTTTGAAGGGTCTCGAGCGACGGCGCCGGTGTCATCGAGCAGGCACCTTGGATGTGACCGTCAGGCTTCGGGCTTTTTGATGAGCAGGCAGGCGTTGACCCCGCCGAACCCGAACGAATTGGACAGCACGACATGGACGGCGGCCGTCCGCGCCCTGTGCGGGACATAGTCGAGGTCGCATTCCGGGTCGGGATGGTCCAAGTTGATCGTCGGAGGCAGAATGCCGTGATGAATCGCCAAAATGCTGAACACCGCTTCGATGCCACCGGCGGCGCCGAGCAGGTGACCGGTCATCGATTTCGTGGAACTGACCGGGATACGCGCAGCACGGTCGCCGAACACCTGCTTGATCGCCTTCGTCTCGATGACGTCTGCCATCGTCGATGTGCCATGCGCGTTGATGTAATCGATCTGGTCCTTGGAAATACCGGCATCGGCGATCGCCAGTTCCATGCACCGCACCGCGCCTTCGCCTTCTTCCGAAGGGGCGGTAATATGGTAGGCG
>JBKPKC010000025.1:0-3344 GCA_046765595.1 Nitrospirota bacterium | reverse complement strand
GCCTTGCCTTCTTCTCATGCGCTTCGTTTTAGTTGTGGCGTGCTGTTTCTCGGAATGACCGCCTTCGCCATTGCATGTTTGCGAAAAAAGCCTTTCCGGTCCTCAGACTTCGCGGTAGTGCCCGATGCTAAATCATCCACGAATGTAAAGCTGGTCAAGACTGCTCAGTCAGATTTGGACAGCTATAAGAGCGCCTACACCCACCCATGCCAGCTAGGGGCACACGTGACATCTGGCAATCGCCACTTCCAATAACCTTCTTTGGATTGGATCATTCTAGTCTGATTGCCCAGCAGGGGCAGCACCAAGCCGATGAGAGCCCGCGGTACGAATGTGGCCGAGCAGCTAGTCGTGTAGAACGACATTTAGGAGGGAACTGTGCACGTGCACCTCGCCGTTGTAATCAATGAAACCCAATTTGCGGAACTTATTCATGAAAAAGCTGACCCGCGAGCGGGTGGTGCCAATCATCTCAGCCAGTGTTTCTTGACTGATGTTTGCAATGACCGTCTTCGGCCGCTCTTCCTTCCCGAAATGCGCCAACAAAAGTAACGTTCGCGCAAGCCGCTTCTCACTGGAGTTAAACAGGTGATCCACCAAATCCTCTTTAATCCGAATGCTGTGCGCCAGCAGATAGGTCATAAACACCTCAGCGAAGGCAGGCTCCTCGTGCAGGACGCGAATCATGGCCTCCTTGTCGATACGTACGATATCGGTTTCTTCTACGGCAGTTGCCGTCGTCGTTCGCAACGCCTGCCCCGCAAGGCAGGATTGGCCCAAAAAGGCCCCCCGTTCCAGAATCGCGATGACCGCTTCCTTTCCCTGTTGCGAGACCACGGTGAGCTTCACCTTGCCCGCCTGAATATAGAACACGGCCTCCGCGGCTTCCCCTTGGGAAAAGATCGTCTGTTTCTTGGGGCATAGCAAACTTGTGTTTCCTCTGCCCACCTTGGTGATGAATAACTGGAGATCGAAGGCCGTACCCGCATGTGCCATGTCAACCCTCCGCAAACTAGACATTAGTTTAGGCGCAAAGGACTGCCAGGCAGACCCCACATCCATGATGTCATGAATGACTCCTTTGCTGAAGTTGCTCCTTCCATATTGTGCAAGAGCAATTCCGGCGTGATGCTATGAGCCAACAACCTAGTTTCAGGGAAGCGCCTCTAGGGTTGAGGTGAGCAATCGCTAGGACAGGCCTAAGCGATTTCCCAGGTTCAACCGAGCGTCATACCGCACTGAATGTCCGAAGGAAGACGGTTTATCCAGATGCCGAGCTCAGGGCGAAAATGTCGGCTCTCTGCTTTCCGATGCCGAACGACAGCCTCCTTGGATGATTGACTTCATCTTTTCTTCTTTCTTTTCCGAGTCTGCTACCACTCTGCTACCAAGACAGGACAAACTAGCCCCATCTGCAGCCACTTCGGGAAGATCCTGCTTTGTGGTTTCTTGTTGGTTTAGGTTGTCTGAGATTGGCATTGCGGAATTTCGTAGACCGGAGGGCATGACGCATTCACAAATCCGCGAAAACAGATATCCCATGAGCTGTCATGACCGTTACAATAGCCCTCCAATCCCCTTGGGACACCAGGTAAAACTACGTAGAACATTTCTGCAGTCTCATCACGCCGGTTCTACTCTTGATCAATACCTTTCAGCGGCTTGCTCTATTAACACAAGTCGGAAGGGGAGCGGACTACTAAACCACAGGTCTTGCATCCTTTTCGAGTGCTCCCCGTCTATTTAGGTAGATGAAGGCAATAGGGCCTTCAGTAGCTAAAGGAGAGCGTCATGAGGCCACATCTTTCTCTGGACGTGCGGAACGTTCCGGCATCAGTTGCGTTCTATGAAAAGGTATTTGGAGTAGCACCACAAAAGCAGACGCAGGATTACGCGAAGTTCGATTTGACTGAGCCCGCATTAAACTTCTCTCTGGTGTCCTCGACTGGGCGGCTTAGCTCGGTAGACCACTTGGGTATCGAGGTCGAATCCGTTGAGGAGATTTCTACCTGGAAAGTGCGTCTACAGGCACAAGGAGTCCTGGAACGGGTGGAGGAGAACACCGCCTGTTGCTTTGCCCGTCAGGATAAGCTCTGGTTTTCTGATCCTGATGGCAACGCGTGGGAAGTTTTTACGGTGCATGAGCAGCTCCCGGTTGAGGGAATCCTCTCGAACACGGGTTGCTGCATCCCAAATAAAGCGGCTAAGGCACCTCCAAGCTGTGCAACATTCAAAGCTGGGAGCACAGCTCTTCCGTCCCTGGCCCTCTTGGTCGCCATGCTCCTTTCCTTCGTAGGCGGCTGGCCCAATATCGTCGGCGCAGATGGCGAGACGAGCTATACTGCGACTGATTATGGGTTTACTGGCCCCGACCGCATTCTTGCCGGCTCCCGAGTCATCCAGATCACCAACAACGGGAAAGAGTTGCATCACATGCAAGTGGTCCAATTACCTGACGATAAAACAGCAGCGGATATACAGGGGGCGATGGAGACCCACCCTGAACATCTACCCACCTGGATCAAGCACGTGGGTGGGCCCAATGCCATCCTCCCAGGGACCCACGCTTCCTCGACGATGCAGCTCACGGCCGGTCGCTATGCGCTGCTTTGTCTCATCCCCGACAAGCATGGTGTCCTCCATGGAGCCCGCGGAATGGTCAAGGCATTAACCGTTATACCGGCGCAGCATCCGCATGACGGTCCGCGTTCGACAGCCATCATCAGACAGCGCGATTTTGGCTTTATGCTGTCCCATCCGCTGAAGCCCGGTCGCCACACCATCGAAGTGCACAACGATGGCACCCAACCTCACGAGGTCGTGCTGGTCAAGTTAAAGCCAGGGGCAACCGCGAAAGATGTCGCGACGGCATTGGAGCCGGGAGCCTCCGGACCGCCGCCCGGTCAGCCGATCGGACGGATTGTCGGCATTGAGCCAGGGTCACACGGCTTCTTTACCAGTGATTTCGAACCAGGTCGCTACGGGTTGATCTGCTTCTTCACGGATATGCCGAGCCGAGCCCTCCATTATCACAAGGGCATGACGCTTGATTTCACAGTGGAGTAAGCTTAAACCGTCTGTGTCCGAGGCGCAGCCGGTTCTCACCTACTGGAGACGAAATGGAAAACGCGGCGGCGAACATTTGGGAACAGCTCCACAATGGTCTTCGAGCCTTCATAGCCAAGCGCGTCGGCAATGAGGCGGAAACAGAAGATCTTCTACAAGAAGTATTCTTGCGAGTGCATCGGCATGCGCAAACCCTTCAGGAGCCGGAACGGATGGTTTCTTGGGTCTTTCAAATTACCCGCAATGCCATCATCGACCAATACCGATCAGCTGAGCGG
>JBKPKC010000024.1:0-2275 GCA_046765595.1 Nitrospirota bacterium | reverse complement strand
CCGAAGGCCTGCCTCATTCCATCATTGTGACTGAAGAGGGCGTAGAGGGCGAAGTGGTAGCGGCGGCCAAGGTCGATGCGGTCAACGAACTGGCCAATCCGGCGGAGAGCGATCTCCTGGGCAATCCCGCATCTGCCGCGTCCAAGCCCGGGAAGGCCGGTAAGAGAACGGCGAAGGGCCGTCAGGTTCCCCCGTCGCCCGCACGGCGAAAAGCCGACCAAATGGCGCTGTTCGACAAGACGGAGCACAAAGCGACAGACAAACGAGCGTCAGGCCGCTCGAAGCCGCAGACGGCCCGCCACAAGAAATAGCACACCATGTCCATGAAGCTGAAAAAACCGACCACGGTGGAGAAGAAGCTGATCGGCCTAGCCGACATCGTGATTTCGGCGGCAGAACGATCAAAAGATCCGACCTTCGCGATCCCGATTCGGGCGTTGTCGAACGTGTCGTTCAACGAGCGAAAAGGGTTGATCGAGATGGGCCGCAAGCAGCAGGCGCGTTCATTTTTCAATGTCGGCATGGCCAAGAAATTCATGCAGACGGTGCTGGTAGCGGATGCGCTTTCCGAACTGCAGCGGGCGGCTCTGACGACGTCGCTTCGGGAAATCTATTACCGCACCAAGCACACCATCAAAGATTCGCACGAGAACACCTTCGACACCCAAGACGAATCGGACCCTGTCATCGAAGACCTCGAGGTCTCGCTTGCGGCATTGCGCGAAGAATTGCACGTCCGGGCCGAAAACAGCGGCAGCATCGTCGGACCGGTCGTATTCGGCGATGACGGAGATCGGGTGGACTGTGCGCGCCTCGGCAAAGGCGGCTATTCGGTGCCTTCGATCGTGGAACCCGAATATCTGGAGATCCGCCGCTGCACCGCCGACTTTTTGCTGCTCGTCGAGAAGGGCACGCAGTGGAACCGTTTGTCGGAAGACAAGTTCTGGCGGCGCTACAATTGCGTCCTCTTGACCGGCAACGGTCAGCCTCCGCGCGGCGTCCGGCGCCTGGCAAGACGTCTGCATGAAGAACACAAACTGCCGGTCTATGTCCTCGTCGACAACGATCCCTGGGGCTACTACATCTATTCGGTCGTGAAACAGGGATCGATCAACCTCGCGTTCGAAAGCCAGCGGATGGCCATTCCCAAAGCCAAGTTCATCGGGTTGTCGAGTGCGGATCCGGAGCGCTATGAATTGCCCCGGAACGTGGGCATCAAGTTGAATGAAAAGGACATCGGCCGCGCGAAGGAGCTGTTGAACTATCAATGGTTCCAGAAGCCCGCCTGGCAAGCCGAGATCAAGCGCATGCTCACGAGCGGTTTGAAATACGAACTCGACTCGCTCGCGAACAAGGATTTTCAATACCTCACGAAGAAATATTTGCCCCGCAAGCTCAAAGAAAAAGACTGGCTGGATTAGAGACACGGCCGCTTCGCCATCTTTAGCCCGCAGCAAAAGACGAGCAGGGGTATCACCCAGTAGGCAATGGATCCGTCCGGCGATAGCGTGAACTATGGACCGGATGCGCTGGCTGATCCCATTGTTCGCCATAACAACCACACTGGCGGCCTCGACGGTATGGGGAGCCGATATCCCCGCTCCGGGAGCAGCGCCGCCGCCGCAGAGTCAGCCACCGGCCGAACAGTCCAAGCCTGAGATCGCTCCAAGCCCGACGGATCCCGGCATGGTGAAACAGCCGGAGACAATCCCGCATCCGGATTCCGTTATCACTCCCCCCGTGGTCGATCCGAAAATGGCAATCAACCCCGAGGCATCGCCGCCGCAACCGGCCGAGCCACGGGAACAACGCCCGAATCAGGACCAGCCTCCGAAGAAACAATGAACAATGAGGGATACCCCCCGCCCGAACGATGATCACAAAGACATGATGATCGGGGGGTGCCGCGTGCGGCTCACCTACAACCAGGCGGCGGGCAGCGGTTGGACCGTGAACGCCGCGATTCGATGCGGCCTCGGCGACCATGCCGATGAGCGGTCGCTGGTCACCAAAGCCTTTGAGAGTCGTGAAGCCGCAGAGCACGACGCTCTTCAGCAAGTCACCGCACTCCTGGGGGAGAATACCGACCGCAGCCATTCGCGAGTCCGTAATTGGAGCTGACGCAGACATTCAGGATTGTTTAACGGGAGGCCGGCATGGCGACGATCGGACAGGGGATTCCTGATGGAACCTATCAAACGTTTCACCAGCAAGAGATCCGTCCAATCACACTGGAAAGCTACCGAGGCCGTTGGCTCGTGCTGGTATTTTACCC
>JBKPKC010000023.1:0-7076 GCA_046765595.1 Nitrospirota bacterium | reverse complement strand
GCCACGGAGATGTCTTTGCCTACGGCTGTATGTTAATCTCCCTTCTGTTCTGTCTATACGGTTTCTTTGGCACCAAAGGGGCTGAACCCGACGCCGTCGCGGCCACTCCTGTGTAACACCGAAAGGATCCCGTTCATGCTCGATGAGATACGCGTCCGTGTGCGAAGTGTCGATGATCAGGTCGCCGAGCTTCGGGGGCATCTTTGACCTCTCCCGCATGACCGCCGAGTTGCAGGAACTCGAAGCCAAAATGGGCCAGCCCGATTTCTGGAGCGACGCGCGCGCGGCCGCCGGCGTCAGCCGCCGGAAAGTCACACTGGAGCGCGAGCTTCGGCAGTGGCATGACATTGAATCGAAGCTCGGCGACGTCACGGCGTTGTTAGAGCTGGCGCAGGAGAGCGGCGACGCGGCTCTGGAAGCCGAGCTGTCCGCCGAGCTTGATCGATTCGAGCCGTTATTGGCCGCCCTTCGCGTGGAACATCTGCTCTCGGGCGAGCTGGATCAAAACAACGCGATTCTCGCGATTCATCCCGGCGCGGGAGGGACCGAATCCCAGGATTGGGCGCAGATGCTCTTGCGCATGTACGCGCGCTGGGCGGAGGGAAAAGGATTCAAAGTCGAGACGCTCGATTTCCAGGCAGGCGATGAGGCCGGCGTCAAGAGCGCGACGATTTCCGTCTCCGGCCCGTACGCGTACGGCTACCTGAAGGCGGAAGCCGGTGTCCATCGGCTCGTGCGGATCTCCCCGTTCGACGCCAACAAACGCCGCCACACCTCTTTCGCCTCGGTGTTCGTCTATCCGGAGTTGAACGAAGATCTCGAGGTGGCGATCGAGGACAAAGATCTCAAGATCGATACGTTCCGGTCCGGCGGCGCGGGTGGTCAGAACGTCAACAAAGTGGAAACCGCGATCCGCATCACCCACCTCCCCACAGGCATTGTCGTCCAGTGCCAGAATGAACGGTCGCAGCTTCAGAACCGGAACGGTGCGATGAAAATCTTGAAAGCGCGGCTCTATGAGGTGGAGCAGAAGAAGAAAGAGGCGGAGTTCAATGCCATCGTCGGAGAAAAGAAGGACATCGCTTGGGGCAGTCAGATTCGCTCCTATGTCTTTCAGCCGTATCAGATGGTCAAGGACCACCGGACAGGCTACGAAGTCGGGCAGGTCGCCGCTGTCATGGACGGCGATGTGGACGGCTTCATCGAGGCGTACCTGAAAAGGCAGCTGACGAAAGGAGCGGGCCAGCTGTCGCCGGCTCAAGGATCCGAGGACGTGTAAACATGGATGAAGCGAATGAGCAGCGGCAGCAGCGGATGAAGAAGCTGGACGTGCTGCGCGAGGCCGGCGTCGCGCCGTACGGAGCCCGCTTCGAGGTCAAGGACCGGGCCGGCGATCTGCTCAGGCTGCACGGCGGCAAGACGAAAGAGGCGCTGGAGCAGGAAAAAATCTCATGCACGGTGGCTGGGCGCATTGTCGCGCTTCGTCGCTTCGGCAAAGCGGCCTTTGCGGTGCTACAAGACGGGGCCGACCGCCTCCAGACCTATCTGAAAAAAGATCTGCTTTCCGCGCAAGCGTACACGGTGACCGAACAGCTGGATCTTGGAGACTGGATCGGCGTCTCCGGCACGCTGTTTCGGACCAAGACCAACGAGTTCACCGTGGAAGTGCACGGGCTGACGTTCTTGAGCAAGGCGCTCCGGCCCTTGCCGGAAAAATGGCACGGCCTCACGGACGTCGAGACCCGATACCGGCAGCGCTATGTGGATTTGATTGCCAATCCGGACGTCCACGGTATTTTCGCCATGCGGAGTCGCATCATCGCCGGTATTCGGGCCTTCCTGATTGAGCGTGGCTTTCTGGAAGTGGAAACGCCGATGATGCATCCGATTCCAGGCGGCGCCGCGGCGAAGCCGTTTGTCACGCATCACAACGCGCTCGGGGTGGATCTCTATCTGCGCATCGCCCCCGAGCTGTATTTGAAGCGGCTGATCGTAGGCGGATTTCCACGGGTCTTCGAAATCAACCGGAACTTCCGGAACGAAGGCATCTCGACGATCCACAATCCGGAATTTACGATGCTGGAGTTCTATGTCTCGTACGCCGATTACCACGATCTGATCCGGTTGACTGAAGAGCTGATTTCTTCTTTGGCCCAGCAGCTGCTGGGGAGTTCCGTCATCGAGTACCACGGCAAATCGATCGATCTCACGCCGCCCTGGCGGCGCTGGTCGTATCATCAAGCCATTCTGGAAGTGAACGGACTCGATCCGGCCGTCCTCACGGATCCTGCGCAGGCGCTGGCCGCGGCCAAGCAGCTTCATGTGCCGGTCGATCCCAAATGGCCGCTCTTCAACGTCGTCAATGAAATCTTTGAGGAAACCGTGGAGCCCAATCTTCAGCAGCCGACGTTCATTACGGATTATCCAATCGAGATTTCGCCTTTGGCCAGGCGCAAGGATGCCGATCCGAGGCTGACCGACCGCTTTGAGCTGTACATTGCCGGGCGGGAGATTGCCAACGCCTTTTCGGAGCTGAATGATCCGCTCGACCAGCGTGAGCGCTTCGAAGGCCAGGCGGTGCAGCGCGAAGCCGGAAACGAAGAAGCCCACGTCGTCGACGAGGATTTTCTCCGGGCGCTCGAATACGGCATGCCACCGACTGCGGGAGAAGGCATCGGCATCGACCGGTTGATCATGCTTTTCACGAATCAAGCGTCCATCCGCGACGTCGTTCTCTTCCCGCAGCTGCGTCCGGAGAAATAACTTCTTGGCACTCCCGTACGAAATCGTCGTCGGCCTTCGGTACCTCCGCGCGAAACGGCGGAATCGAACGATCTCCTTGAACACGTTCGTCTCCGTCACCGGCATTACGCTGGGCGTGGCGGCCTTGATCGGCACGGTCGGCATCATGACGGGATTCAAGGAGGACATCCAGGGCAAGATCCTGGGCACTACCGCCCATATCATCGTTCAAGACCGCATGAAGGACGGCATGAGCGACTATGATGCGACCGCGAAACAGGTCGAGACGGTGCCCGATGTCCTGGCGGCCACCCCCTTTATCTTGAAACAGGTCATGCTGACCACCCCAATAAGCGCCCAAGGGGTCGTGCTCCGCGGCGTCGATCCGGTGCGGGAAGGGAGAGTGACGGCGCTCGCGCAGAATCTCGTGTCCGGACACCTGGAGGATTTGGGGAAGCCGATTCCGGTCAAGCTGCCGCCGGTCGACGATCCGTCCGGTCCACTACAACTGACCGAAAAGCCCGGCATTATCCTGGGAAAGGAACTGGCGATGCGTCTCGGTGCGTTTCCCGGGGATACGATCAGCGTGGTCTCGCCCACGGGCACGATCAGCGCCATGGGCATGGTTCCGAAGATCCGGACCTTTGCGGTGGCCGGCATTTTCCACTCGGGCATGTACGAATATGATTCGTCCCTGGCCTACATCGACCTTGCAGAAGCCCAGAAGTTTTTCGGCATGGGAGATACCGTCACGGGCGTGGAGATCAAGGTCGCGGACGTGTTTCGTGCCGCCGAGGTCGCGCGCCGGGTGGAACAGGCGCTGGGATTCAGCTACGGCGCAAGGGATTGGATGCAGATGAACCGCAACCTCTTTTCCGCGCTCAAGCTTGAAAAGACGATGATGTTCCTGCTGCTGGTCCTGATCACGATCGTCGCCTCGTTCAACATCGTCAGTACGCTGACGATGATCGTGACAGAAAAGCAAAAAGAGATCGCCATTCTCAAGGCCATGGGAGCGACAAGACGGAGCATCCGCCGGATTTTCATGCTCAACGGGCTGATCATCGGTCTGTCGGGGACGGCCATCGGGATCCCGCTCGGCTATGCGTTTCTATGGCTGATCGAGACGTTTTGGAGCTTTGATCCCACGGTCTATTACTTTTCCAAGATTCCGGTGCATGTCTTGGCCGAAGATGTCCTGCTCGTCGCCGGATCGGCCATCCTGATCAGCTTCGCCGCCACCCTGTATCCCTCGCTTCAGGCTGCCAAGCTCGAGCCGGTTGCGGCATTGCGCTATGAATAGCCGGGATCAGAGCGGTCTCTCGGCGCCCCCCGCAGGCATGATCAGCGTGTCCGGTCTCCGTAAGTCGTTTGTGATGGGCGAGCAGACTCTCGCCGTCCTGAAGGGCATTGACCTTTCGATTGCGCGCGGAGAGCTCATCGCCGTCGTCGGCGCGTCGGGTGCGGGCAAAAGCACCCTGCTTCACATATTGGGTCTCCTTGACCGGCCCACCAGCGGCAGAGTCTGCTTCGAGGGACAGGACCTCTTCCAGCTGTCGGAAGCTGCGCAGGCCGAGTTCCGCAACAAGCGAATCGGATTCGTGTTTCAGTTCCACCATCTGCTGCCGGAGTTTACGGCGCTGGAGAACGCCTGCATGCCGGCGTTGATCCAACGGCGCCGGCCGGAGGACGTGAAGACGGAAGCCATCGCGATTTTGAACGAGGTGGGACTCGGCGCCCGGCTTGATCACAAGCCCGGGGAGTTGTCCGGGGGCGAACAGCAGCGTGTCGCTGTCGCGCGGGCGCTTCTCCAGAAGCCCGACCTCGTGCTGGCAGATGAGCCGACCGGCAACTTGGACACGCATACCGGGGATGCGCTCTTCTCGCTGCTGCGTGAGCTGAACAAAGCCCGCGGCACCACGTTCGTGATCGTGACGCACAACGACAAGCTCTCCGCCCAAGCCGACCGGATCCTGCACATGCAAGACGGACAGATCATCTAGCCTCGGGCGAGGCTTCGATTCGTTCGATGCCTGCGTGGTCCCCACCTGAACACGCACCGTCACGAATAGCCACAGTCCTCAAATCCTTGACGGGCGCCGGGTCATCCAATAGACTCAGCAAAGCCGTTTTGGGGGGCGAACAGGGTCATGGGACATTGTGGGGTTTTTCGAGCGGGGCTCATTGTCTTGTTTCTGGCCGCGGGTGGGCCTGCAATTGCCGCCGAATTCGTGATCGTCGGTCCCCGTGCCATGGGCATGGGCGGCGCCGGCGTGTCGATCACGACCGACGCCTTGGCGACCTATTGGAATCCCGCCGGCCTGGCGATGACGCAGACCGTCGATGTCCGGATCCTCGGCGGAGGACAGGTAATAGACCGCCTGGGTATCCATGATGCCATTCATGACCTTGAAAACTTCAATACCAGCGACACGTCGGCCGGCAATATCGCCAAGGCGCAGGACATCGCCAACCGCATCAATCGGCCGGGCGCCAATACTTCGTTCAACGGTGCGGCCGGCTTATATGTGAAAGGTCATTTCGGCGAACATGCCTTCGGCTTCAATATTTCCGACGTGCCTACCGGCGGGTCTTTTCTGTCCAGTCCGCTTACGGTGACCAGCACGGGGAGTTCGGTCTCTATCAGCGGCGCGATGGCCGTTCGGATGATGGAGGCCCGGCAGGCGGCGTTCTCCTACGCCTATGCCTTCGCCGACAAAATGTTTTCACTCGGCGTGACCGCCAAAGTCATTCAAGGCGCGGCCTACAACGGAACGCAGAACCTTGCGGGCGGACAAGACATCAAACTCTCGGACAGTCTCGGCAAGGCGGCGATCTCGACGACCTATGGGATCGACCTCGGAGCCATCTACCGTCCCTCTTCGTGGTTGCGCTTCGGCGTCGTGGCGAAGGACATCAATGCACCCGAATTCGATTCGCCGGACGGCAGCAAGATCAAGCTCGGCCCTCAAGTGCGAGGAGGCATGGCGCTCAACCCCTATTCGTCGCTGACCCTGTCCGCGGACGTGGACATCACCTCGAACAAGACGCTCGTGCCCGGTGTGAAGAGTCAACTCCTGAGCCTCGGAGCAGAGCAGACGATTCTGACGGAATTTCTGTCGTTCCGCGTCGGCGCCTTCAAGAACATGCAGGATGCCGCTACGCCGTTTACGCCCACTGCGGGACTCGGTCTGCGCATTTTCGCCTTTCGTCTCGACTTGGGCGGCGGCTATGATTTCCGCGAAAAGGGAGCGCTGGCATCCGGGTCCGTCTCCATGACCTTCTAGCCGCCCTATCGTGATTCACTAATGGTATACTGATTTCATGTTCATCCGGTCACCCTCTGCAATGTGCGCGGCTGTCTTCTGTACCGTGGTGCTCACGGGTTGTGGAGGATTGCAGGAAGTCTGGGAAGGGCCTGGCGCCAAACAATTCCGGCCGCAGGCCATCGCCGTCCTTCCCCCCATGGCCAGTCAATACGACAGCGCGCGTGAAGACATTCAGGATGTCCTGTCAGGGGCGCTCACAAAGACTGCGAGGATCGAGCGTGTGGTCACGCCGGAGAGCGTCACCGATATTTTTCAGGCTTCGAAGGAGGCCTTCGATTCGCTCGTGTTTTATTTCTCACGACTGGAAATGACCGGGCAGTCGGACAAGGAATCAGCCATCAAGCTGGGGAAAGCGCTGAACGTCGATTCATTCCTGGTGGTGCGGGTCAACTCCTGGGAATATGTCCGGAAGGAAGGCGATAACGTCGGCCGAGTGGGTCTCAGTTTGCGGCTCGTCGATGCCACGACCGGCACCACGGTCTGGAAGGCACGTCACGAAAAATCGAGCAGTTATATGTTCTACCGCCCGAATCTGAAGGACGTGGCGAACGATCTCGCCAAAGAGATGATCGCCTACATGCCTCCTCAGTATCAAAACCGGACATCCTCACTAGCCATGGGACTGGCGCGGAAGTAACGCTCCCGATTATCCGACCGTCTGCGGCGCCATCGCCCTCTTCAAGCTCCGGACGAATCCGGACACGCGGGCCGTCAGCCCTTGCTGCTGCTGGCCGGCGGCGATCTGCTTGACGATGGCGCTTCCGACAATGACGCCGTCGGCGATGGCCGATATGTCCGCCGCGTCCTGCGGCGTCGTCACGCCGAACCCGACTGCGACCGGCGTTTTCGAGAGTTTCCTGATCTGTTCGACATTTCGGCCGATCTCCGACACCCGTCCGAGCTTGGCTCCCGTGATGCCGGTCAGCGACACATAATAGACGAAGCCGTGTGACTGCCTGGCGACATAGGCCCGGCGTTCAGCGGTGCTGGTTGGAGCCAGGAGGA
>JBKPKC010000022.1:0-3062 GCA_046765595.1 Nitrospirota bacterium | reverse complement strand
CCGTCGAGTCGATTGCCCTGTGCCTGAAATCGGGTAACGTCGCCGTCTTTCGTGGGTCGCCGGAGTGGGCCCAGACGCAGGCGGTAATTGGCACGGGTCTCCGCGAAGCGGCGGAGCAACAGGGCATACCGGCCGGGATCTGGGCAGTGATCGACCGTCCCGAGAAAGAAGCCGCGCTTGAGTTGATTCGATCGGGGAAGGCGCTGGACGCGATCATTCCGCGCGGCGGCGCCGGTTTGCGCAAGGCCGTGCTCGATGGCGCCCGCATTCCGGTGCTCTGTCACGACGGCGGGCTCACGCACCTGTATGTCGATGCGGACGTCGACTTGCCGCTCGTCCAGAACGTCGTGATCAATTCGAAAGTGCAGCTGCCGTCGGCGACCAATGCGTTGGATACGCTTCTCGTGCAGCAGAACGTCGCCAGGCAGTTCTTGCCCGCCCTGATCAACCGGCTGCTCGTCGAGTTCAAAGTGGACGTGCGTGGATGTCCGAAGACATTGGCGCTCATGGGGCAAATGCCGATCAGCGGTCATACTTCCATCATCCCGGCGACCGACGAAGACTGGAACCGGCAATACCAAGCGCCTTCCCTGGCGGTCAAAATGGTGGTGGATATGGACGAGGCCTTGACGCACATCGCGGAACATGGGCCATGCATGACGGCTGTCATCGCCACGTCCAACTACTCGTCTGCATTGCGTTTCACCCGGGAAGTGGACGCGAGCGCCGTGTTCGTCAACGCGTCTTCACGTCTCCACGATGCGGAAGGGTTTGGATTCGGCAGCGACATCGGATTGAGCAGCGCCCGGCTCCATGCCAAGGGTCCGATCGGATTGGAGCAGCTGACCTGTGAAAAGTACGTGGCATTTGGGAACGGACAGCTGCGGTTGCCGCATCCGGTCCCTGAGACGTACTTTGATGCCATCATGCTCAAGCGGCCGTAGTCGCCACTGGAGACGCTCTTCCACTTCGTCCTCAGCCGCTCGAATCATTACAACGTGCCGGATCTCAGGACGCGGTGCGCCGGCTTCCTGTGTAGGGATCTCTGGCCGTCTCGGTCCTGAGGTTCTCCGCGCCGGGATGGCTGGGAGCGATGACCCGAGAGATGATCGATATGCGCACAGCCTGGGATGACCTCGACGGCCATCTCGCCGATTGGGGACTGCGGCATTTCACCGACGACGAAGCGTATTTCCGCTGGCAGCGCGAAACGTTGTCCGCCGACGACATTGCGGCCGTGCATGTCCATGTCGAAAAAAAACGCGAGGGAACGCCTGAGCATGAAACGGCCTTCTATGATCTGTCGGCGATGCCGCATATCCTGCCGATCCTCTATAGCCAGCGCTATGACTACTATCGGACGGTCGGACCGCTCGCCGCAGCAGGGCTGGCCGATGCCGCAACCATTCTTGATTTTGGTTGTGGTCCGGGCGTGCTCACGACGTATTATGCGCGCCGCTATCCGCAGGCCAGCGTGACGGGGGTCGACCGCTCGCAAGCCTGCATTGTCGAGGCTAGGCGGAAAGCCGAGGCGCTGCGTCTCTCCAACGTGCAGTTCGTCTGTCTGGATCTCGAGGCGGAGGCGCGCCTGGAGAACTACGATCGTATCGTCGCCACCCACGCGCTGGTGCAATCGGAGCAGGATCCGGGCCTGCCGAGTCGGAATTGGCGAACCTTCGAACGAGCGCAAGATGCCGCAGGGCAGTCGGACTTCGAGCGGCGTACGGGGCTGGGCTGCCGCCTTGACCGTCTGGTCGGCGCCCTCGCGCATGACGGGCGAATGATCGTCTTTGAAAAGACCCGACAGCTCGGGCGGCGCATTCCGCTGCAACGGGCCTTGTCCGCACGAGGGCTGTGCCTGTTCGAGCCGCCGCGGCTCGTGCGCTATACCGTGGTCGAGGAGATTGCCGACGACGGTCCATTGTTCGTGCTGGCCCGCGGACCGAGCCATGACATCGGCTGGAGCGAATTGCCTGAACCAGACGAAGGCCGTCCGTTTGACCGCACCAGGCGCGTGCCGGAACGGGCGGCGGCGGACGGTCCGCTGTACGAGAACCATTGCCCGTCTGCCCAGACGGCGTGGGAACAGCTTCACGGGAAGACCGTCGTCCGGGAGGACACTGCGGAGGAACCCGACGGCCGGCAGCTCCACATCGAATTGGGAACGGGGGAGGGCCTGCGCTATCTCTATTGCGCCAATACTTTCGATCAGCGTCAGCTCGTCATCGTCGAACCCGAACGGGCCGGCATGCTGCACACGTATTATCAGGAGATCATTCAAGGCAGCGCGTAGGGCCGCCTGCGCTCAGGAATCACGATGCCGACGTCGATCGAATCCCTTTTTATCATCTTTTCTGCGCTGATCATCGTCAGCATTTTGACGATCAAGCTCTCCGTCCGCTTCGGAATCCCTTCGCTGGCGCTCTTCCTCGTGATCGGCATGCTGGCCGGTTCCGACGGGCCGGGGGGACTCTATTTCGACAATCCCGCACTCGTGCAAACCATGGGCGTGATTGCACTCGTCCTGATCCTGTTTTCAGGCGGATTGGATACCGAATGGGATGGCGTCAAGCCGGTGCTGTGGGACGGACTGGCACTGTCCACGATCGGCGTCGTCCTGACGGCGTTGTCGGTCGGGTGGTTTGTCTCCATGGTCCAGGGCTTCTCGTTTCTCGAGGGCCTCTTACTGGGTGCGATCGTCTCATCGACGGATGCGGCCGCCGTGTTCATGGTGTTGCGGGCAAGAAACGCCAAGCTGCCCAAGAAACTGGCCAACCTGCTCGAGCTCGAATCCGGCAGCAACGATCCGATGGGAGTCGTGCTGACGGTTGCGCTTATCCAATTGCTGACCAATCCGGCCACGTCCATCGGAGAGCTGCTCGGCTCGTTCGTCGTTCAGATGACGGTGGGCGCCGTGTTCGGCGTCGCCATGGGCGAGTTGATTCGCTGGACCCTCAACACGTTGAAGCTCGAATTGACGGCCATCTACCCCGTGTTGTCCGTCGCCTTCGCGCTGCTGACCTACGGATTGACGGCTGAACTGCACGGGAGCGGGTTCCTGG
>JBKPKC010000021.1:0-2297 GCA_046765595.1 Nitrospirota bacterium | reverse complement strand
ACGTCACGCCGAGCAGGAGCACCAGTATGATGGCGCGACGGGATGTCATCGCGACACTTTGCGTTCCTTGAACATCGAAGGCTATTGTAATGCGCGTGCCGGAAAGGCGCAATAGTTTCAAGCCGTTTTAACGAGAGCGCTTCTCTGCCAACGCCGCCGGTCTCAGCTACCAGCCGCTTCCCAGGGACGAAGTGAGCGGGCCGGTCAACCGCGGGCGCGAGATGTATGACTCAGTGGACAATCGAGGGAAATCGTCTCATAATTTCGCCGAACGAAAAAGGAGACGCACGTGAAGAAAGCACTGCTCACCGGCATCACCGGTCAGGACGGATCCTATCTGTCGGAATTCTTATTGAAGAAGGGGTATGAGGTCTACGGCATCATTCGGAGATCGAGTTCCTTCAATACCGGCCGCATCGATCCCATCTATCAGGACCCACATGTTCCACAGCGCCGGTTGCACCTGGTCTACGGCGATCTCAACGATGCCAGCTCGCTGAACCGGATTCTTCGAACCGTCCAACCCGATGAAATCTACAACCTCGGCGCGCAAAGTCATGTCCGTGTGAGTTTTGACATCCCGGAATATACGGGTGAAATCACTGGTCTGGGCACCATTCGACTGCTTGAAGCGATCCGGGAATCCGGACTCAAACCCAAGTTCTACCAAGCTTCCTCCAGCGAAATGTTCGGCAAGGTTCTCGAAGTGCCGCAGCGTGAGACCACGCCGTTTTATCCGCGCAGTCCGTACGGCGCCGCTAAAGTCTATTCCTACTGGATTACGGTCAACTATCGGGAGGCGTACGGTCTGTTTGCCTGCAACGGGATCCTGTTCAACCATGAATCGCCGCGTCGCGGAGAAACTTTCGTCACGAGGAAGATTACGAAAGCAGCGGCCCGCATCAAGCTCGGCGTCCAAAAAGAGCTGTACCTCGGCAATCTCGATGCCAAACGTGACTGGGGCTTTGCGGGCGACTACATCGAAGCCATGTGGCTCATGCTGCAGACCGAGGTTCCCGACGACTATGTGATCGCGACGGGTGAGACCCACAGCGTCCGTGAAATGCTGGAACTCGCCTTCGACCGAGTCCAGCTCGATTGGAAGCCCTACGTCAAGATCGACGAAAAATACTATCGCCCGACAGAAGTGGATCTCCTCATTGGAGATGCCAGCAAAGCCAAGCGGAAACTCGGATGGGCGCCCAAAGTCGGCTTCCACGACTTGGTGACCATGATGGTCGACGCCGACATAGCCGCGGAGCGTGAACGGCTGGATGGAGTGCGCGGGAAGCTGTAAGCATGCCGTCCTTCTGGCCGAACAAGCGGGTCGTCGTGACGGGCGGGGCGGGGTTTCTGGGCTCGTTTGTCGTGGAGCAGCTGACGGCGAAAGGCTGCCGCCATATCGTCGTTCCCAGGAGCCGCGACTTCGACCTCGTACAGATGGATGCCGTGAGGCGCTTGTACGCGGAAACAAAGCCGGACATCGTAATCCATCTCGCTGCCCGCGTCGGCGGGATCGGCGCCAACCAATCCAATCCCGGACGGTTTTTCTACGACAATCTGCTGATGGGTGCACAGCTCATCGAGGTCGGCCGGCAGCAGGGCCTCGACAAGTTCGTCGCCATCGGCACCATCTGCGCCTATCCCAAATTCGCGCCCATTCCATTCAAAGAAGACGACCTTTGGGATGGCTATCCGGAAGAAACCAATGCGCCCTACGGGCTCGCCAAGAAAATGATGCTCGTGCAGTCAGAGGCGTATCGACGGCAGTATGGATTCAACTCGATCGTGTTGTTTCCGGTTAACTTGTACGGACCGCGCGATAATTTCGATCTCGAGACGTCGCACGTGATCCCGGCCCTCATCAGGAAATGTGCGGAAGCCCGAGAGGCCGGCTCATCCGAGATCGTGCTGTGGGGCGACGGAAGCCCGACCCGGGAGTTTCTCTATGTTGAGGATGCCGCGGAGGCCATTCTCCTCGCGGCCGAACAGTACAACGACTCCCGCCCGCTGAATGTCGGAACCGGCGAAGAAGTCACGATCAAGACACTGGCCGCGATGATCGCCGCGGCGGTTGGCTATCAAGGCCGCATTACCTGGGACACCACAAAGCCGAATGGACAGCCGCGGCGATGCCTGGACGTCAGCCGCATCAAGAAAGCCATCGGATTTCAAGCCAAGCATGCTCTTCGCGATGGACTGCAAAAAACCATTCAATGGTACCAAGCCAACCGGCATTCGTTGCGGGAAGTGCGCTTCTGAAGCGGGCCGTCGGGCATTTCTGCGCAAACGTTGAC
>JBKPKC010000020.1:0-2900 GCA_046765595.1 Nitrospirota bacterium | reverse complement strand
CACTAACACGCAGGATTTGGACTGGAAAGAGGAGCAGGCGGACGCGTCGCGTAATATCGGTGAGGGGCAACGGCTTGTTTCAGCAATCGCCGGAGCCGGATTGCTTCTTGAAGGGTTGCGCCGCCGCTCTCTGGCGGGCGGAGCGCTGGCGGTTGCCGGCGTGGGCCTGCTCTATCGCGCGGCGAGCGGCTTTTGCCCCGCATTGAGGGCGGTGGGAATCGACATGCGCGGCAGCCAGGACACCAGCCGGCTGGGCCGGCGAAAGGTTCCGTCCGAACAGGCGATGAAAATCAGACGAACCATCGAGATCAACAGGCCGCCCAATGAACTCTATCGTTTCTGGCGCACGCTGGACAATCTCCCGAGGATCATGAGTCACCTGCAGTCGGTCCAGGTGATTACAGACCGCTTCTCACACTGGGTCGTGAAGACAATGACGGGCCTGCCAACCATCGAGTGGGATGCGGAAATCATCAACGACGTCGAGGGCGAGCGCATCGGATGGCGTTCCTTGAATGAAGCCGACGTCGACCATGCCGGATCGGTGGAGTTCGAGCCGACCGGCACCGACGGACGGCGGACGAGACTCACGGTGACGATGCAGTATGCGCCCATCGGCGGTCGACTCGGGGCGGCCGTCGCCAAGCTCATCGGCGAGGATCCCGATCTCAAAATTGCCGACGACCTGCAGCGGTTCAAGGAATCGATGGAAGCCGGGAAAGCGGTGACTGCCGGCTCTTGACATCCGGTCGAAGCCAACCTCAGGGGAGGACGTTCCATGCCGCAAGTCACACTGATGGGACATCCGTTGCATCCTCAGATGATTGTCATGCCCGCGGGGCTCCTGCCGTTCAGCCTGCTCCTCGACGCTATGCATGCCGCGACCCGCGATCAGTCATACGCGGACGCCGCGTATTACACGATGATGGGCGGGTTCATCGGCGGGCTTGCCGCCGGGGCCGCCGGGGCGGCGGATTACGGGACGATTCCATCGGACAGCAAGGCGAAGGAGATGGGTCGCCTCCACGGCGTGATGAACGTCGGACTTTTGGCCTTGACCGGCCTGAATCTCATGATGCGGAGAAAGCGCCGGTCGGCCGGCGCGCTCCCCATGGTCCTTTCTTTGATCACCACGGCTGGACTGACGGTGTCAGCCTGGTATGGCGGCCACCTGGTGTATCACCACGGCATGAGGGTCCGCGGAACCGATCTTGCCGGCTCGCCGGAAGATGTGAGAGTTCCCGGGGATCACAAGATCGCCCAAATGCTCGCATCGACGGCGAACGACCAAGCGTGATGAGGCGATGAGCAGACCAGCGAGTGTGGAACCCTTGCGGCCGGACGATCACACGCTCGGGCCGGACTCAGCGCCGGCGACGGTGATTGCCTACTGTGACTTTGAGTGTCCGTTTTGCGGGCGTGCCTTCGGCACGATTACGCGTTTGCGTCAGCGCTTCGAGCATCAGTTGCGGTTCGTGTTCCGGCACTTCCCGCTGGTCGACAAGCATCCGCTGGCGCAGCAGGCAGCGGAAGCTTCTGAGGCAGCGGCTCATCAAGGCCGTTTCTGGGTCATGCACGATCTGCTGTTCCAGCACCAAGAGGATTTGGAACTCGACGATCTCTACGACTACGCCGAAGCGGCCGGCTTGGACCTCCAGAAGTTTAAGGACGATCTTCACGGCCGGGTCTACGCGTCACGAGTCCTACATGACGTGAAGTCGGGAAGACGAAGCGGCGTGACCGGCACGCCGGCTTTTTTTCTGAACGACGCGTGGATCGAGAACGATGATCGTTTGGAGGACATGATCGGTCGGGCCGCCTAGCGGCGGCGCTGCAAAATGGTGTGCCGTATTTTGTGTCATAGCGACAGGTTCTACTACGCGGTTGCCGCGTAGCCCTCCCCTCTACCTCGTCACAAGTTTGACTAGAGAATGTGCCAGTGTCCAGAGCGGCCCGTTCGGAATTAGTCTGGCCTGAATCCGGGGCAAAAAAACCACAAGAGTGTGAACCGGGTGCCCCGCGGCCCTGCTGCGACACGTTGCAGCTCGACATAAATTCTCAGGAAAGTCATCTGATGTATACGTTGGGCATCAATGCAGCCTTCCATGATCCTGCCGCCTGTTTGGTCGAAGACGGAAAAATCATCGCGGCCGCGGAGGAAGAGCGTTTCACTCGCATCAAGCACGGCAAACGCCCGATTCCCTTCAGCACCTATGAGTTGCCGTTCCACGCGGTTGATTTCTGCGTCCGAAAGGCAGGCATCAAGCTGACGGATGTCGACCACGTGGCGTACTCGTTCGATCCTTACCTGCTGCTCGGCGGCCGGGCGGGGGACGCACAGATTCCGATTCCGCTCCACAGCGCCGGCCTCGAGACAGCCGAATGGGAATCGCCCTGGGATCCGCTGTCACTCTCGGCCATCGTCAATGCTCCCCGCCACCTCGCCAGCGGCGTTCCGCACCATCTTGAAGAACATTGCCGCGGCCTTTCGGAAGCCGGCCCTGAGCGCTGGCATTTCGTGCCCCATCACACGGCGCATGCAGCCAGCGCGTTCCTCGCATCGCCGTATCAGGAGGCGGCCGTCATGACGCTCGATGGTCGTGGCGAACGCGCGACGACCGGTTATTACGTCGGCCGGGGCCGGGACCTGATCGAGCACGGCGCCGTCTCCATGCCGCATTCACTCGGCCTACTCTATGAGGACGTCACGACCTACCTTGGCTATCTGCATTCCAGCGACGAGTATAAGGTGATGGCGCTGGCCTCATTCGGGAAACCCGAGTACGTCGAGCAATTCCGGAAGGTGGTGCGGGTAACCGGCGACGGCCGTTATGTCGTCGATCCGGTGAATCTTTCAGAATGGTTTGGTCCGCCTCGCGCCCGTGGAGGACCGCTCGAGC
>JBKPKC010000019.1:0-6034 GCA_046765595.1 Nitrospirota bacterium | reverse complement strand
GATGTGTATAAGAGACAGGGCGTGCGGTCACTGACCGGAAGAAATTTACGATATTCTTCGATGACGCCGCGCCAGCTCATGGCCTCACTCGTCCCTGCCCTCGATCCGGATCAAGGTGGTCGGCTCGGACATGAACGACATGCGGTTGATCTGGCTGAGGGCGGTTTGGACGTCCCGCTCTCTTGCCGTGTGGGTTTTGATGACAATGGGAACCGTCTGCCCTTCCCGCCGGCCCTTTTGCAGCATGGAGGAAATGCTGATGCCGCAGCGGCCCAGCTCCCCGGCGATCTGAGCCAACACGCCGGGCCGGTCGATCACCATGAAGCGCAAATAGTACAAGGAGCGGATTTCTTCCATCGGCCGCATGCGAAGCGGACGCCGTTCTTGTGGTTGAAAGGATGCAGGAGGGACACGGCCGGAGCCGCCGTTGAGTAGATTTCGAGCGCCGGCGATGATGTCGCTGACGACCGCGCTGCCGGCCGCCAAATCACCGGCCCCCCGTCCGCTCAACACCACATCCCCGACAGCGTCACCGATCAACTGAATGGCGTTGTAGACGCCTTCAATCTTGGCCAGCGGAGAATCCTCTCCCAGCATCGTCGGATGCACGCGCGCTTCGACATCCCCATCGATGAGCTTGGCGATGCCCAGCAGCTTGATCGTATAGCCGAACTCCTTCGCATAGGCGATGTCGTGCTCGGTGATATGGGTAATCCCTTCCGTGTACAGGTCTTTGAAATTCACCGGCGTGCCGAAACCCAAATTCACCAGAATGGCGAGTTTGTGCGCGCTGTCGGTGCCGGCGACATCGAACGTGGGATCCGCCTCGGCGTACCCGGCTTTCTGCGCCTCGGCCAACGTGTCCGCAAAGCCTCGGCCTTCATTGGTCATGCGCGAAAGGATGTAGTTGGAGGTGCCGTTGATGATCCCGTAGATGGACTGGATGGCATTGGCAGCCAAGCCTTCTTTGAGGGCATGGATGACAGGAATGCCGCCGCCGACGCTGGCCTCAAACCCGATATCGATGCCTTTACGGGACGCCGCCGCGAAAATCTCTTCCCCGTGGAGGGCCAGCAGTGCCTTGTTCGCGGTGACGACCGTCTTCCCGGCGGCGATGGTGTCGAGGATCAAGCGTTTGGCGAAGTCATACCCGCCGACGAGCTCGACGACGATGTCCACGGCGGGATCCGCCAACACCTGTTTGGCGTCATTCACCAGAACGCCTGACGGTAGGGTAATCCCCCGGTCCCGGGTGATGTCCACATCGGCGACACGGACCACGTCGATGGGAACGCCGACGCGGCGGCGGATGAGTCCGGCATTGTCGAGCAGGATTTTGACTACACCGGTGCCGACGGTGCCGAACCCCACTACACCGACCCCCACCCGCGACCTCATTCTTCCCCCCCGTCGAGCTTCAGGGCCTTCCTGATTCCGCGGACGGCCTGACGGGTCCGGTGCTCGTTTTCTACGAGCGCGAAGCGCACGTATTCATCACCGCCTTCACCGAAGCCGATGCCGGGCGAGACGGCGACTTTGGCTTCCCGCAGCAGCAGCTTCGAAAACTCCAACGAACCCATGTGCCGATAGGGCAATGGAATTCTGGCCCAGACGAACATCGTGGCGAGCGGCTTGTTGACGTTCCACCCGATCCGGTTCAATCCGCCGACCAAGACGTCTCGTCGTTTTTGATACCGCTGGACCGTTTCCTTGACGCACTCCTGAGGGCCGTTGAGTGCGATCACGCTGGCGATCTGCAGGGGTTGGAAAATCCCGTAGTCGAGATAGCTCTTGATCTTGGCGAGCGCGCCCACCACTTCCCGGTTGCCGACGCAGAAGCCGACCCGCCACCCGGGCATGTTGTAGGCCTTGGACAGCGTGTAGAACTCGACGCCAACGTCTTTGGCCCCCGGCACTTGGAGAAAACTCGGCGCCCGATACCCGTCAAACACCAGATCGGCATAGGCCAGGTCATGGATCACAATGACGTGGTGCTCTTTCGCAAATGCCACGACTTTTTTGAAGAACTCAAGGTCTACAATGGCCGTCGTCGGGTTGTGCGGAAAATTAATGACGAGAATTCTAGGCCGTGGAAGTGTCTGGCGATACACACGCTGGAGATCGTCGAAGAAATCGCTGTCCTGCCGCAACTCGATGCCGCGGACTTCTCCTCCGGCAATAATAAAGCTGTACATGTGGATCGGATAAGTCGGCGTCGGGGTCAGCACGACATCGCCTGGGCCGATCATCGCCAGAGACAAGTGCGCCAAGCCTTCCTTCGAGCCGATCGTGACGATGGCTTCGGTTTCCGGGTCGAGATCGACATCGTAGTTGCGCTGGTACCAAGCTGCGATGGCATGGCGTAGCTTGGTGATGCCGCGTGACGCCGAATACCGATGGTTTTTCCCTTTCCTTGCCGCTTCGATCATCTTCTCGACAATGTGGTTGGGCGTCGGCTGATCAGGATTGCCCATCCCGAAGTCGATGATGTCCTCGCCTCGATGACGCGCGTCGAGTTTAAGGCTTTGAACCTGAGCGAAGACGTAAGGGGGAAGCCGCTTGAGCCGGTAAAAATTATCTGACAATCCCATGGCCGTCTGCTGTCGAATTCGTCACGCTGGGAGGAAGAAGTCGCCTATCATGTACGATGGAGGCCTATTGTAATTGCGGGCATGCGGCATAGTCAAATTATCTCGTGATTCTGTGGGGTTCCGCATTTAGCCCACTACGAAACCGCTTTCACAGAGTCCGCCGGACGCCCCGCGTCCGAGCCTTGCCCCTCCGAACGGCTTTCTGCTACAACAGCGGCGTCCCTGCCATCTTCGTTTGCTCTCGATTTTCACTCGTCGCCAGCACCAACAGGAGGTTTGCTGTGGCCCGGCTCGGTGTCAATGTCGATCACGTTGCCACCCTGCGCCAGGCGCGCGGCGGAGCTGACCCCGACCCTCTCGCAGCGGCGGTGCTGGTGGAGTTGGCGGGGGCGGACGGCATCGTGGTGCACTTGCGGGAAGACCGCCGTCATATCCAGGACCGGGATCTTCGCGTGCTTCGAGAAATGACCCGAACCAAGCTCGACCTGGAAATGGCGGCGGACGAAACAATGGCAAAAATCGCGCTGACCATCAGGCCGGATCTGGTCACGCTGGTTCCGGAAAAGCGTCAGGAGTTGACGACGGAGGGGGGGCTCGACGTGGCGCACAAAGACCGCCTTGAGCACATCATTTCCCTGCTGCATGACGGAGGCATCCCGGTGAGTCTCTTCATCGAGCCGGATCTCGGCCATATTCGAACCGCGCATAAACTCTCGGCGGACTTTGTTGAACTCCATACAGGCCGGTATGCCAATGCCAAGCGCTCGAAAGAAGCGGATGCCGAATTCGAAGCCCTGACGCAGGCGGCCAAACTCGCTTATAAATTGGGGATGGGCGTGAACGCGGGGCACGGGTTGAATTATCAAAACGTCAAGCGGCTGACCCATATTCCGGAGATCGTGGAATACAATATCGGCCATAGCATCATCGCGCGCGCCGTCCTCGTCGGGCTCGACCAGGCGGTGCGCGAGATGAAAGCGCTGCTGAACTAAGTCGAGTCCCGCCTTCCTAAACCCCACAGGTGAGTGCACGAGCCGCACTATGAAAATCCTGACGGCAACGCAGATGCAGGCGCTGGACCGCCGCACGATTACGGAGGCCAGGGTCCCAAGCGTGACGCTCATGGAGCGCGCCGGGTCGGGGACGGCCGATTTCATTCAAAGCCGGTTCGGACCGCTCGCCGGCAAGCGCATCGCGATCATGTGCGGCAAGGGCAACAATGGCGGCGACGGATTGGTGGTCGCCAGATTGTTGCGTCAGCGGCGGGCCATTGTTACCGTGGTATTGCTCGCGCCGGCTTCGGCATTGAGCCGGGATGCGGCCGCCATGCATCGCCGCTGGCTTCGCATCGGAGGAACGGCCGCAACGAAAACGTTTCGATCCTCCGAGCAGGTTCAATCGCTGCTGGCCGCCAGCGGTCTCATCGTTGACGCCCTCTTGGGCACGGGGCTCTCGAGCGAGGTGACCGGAGCCTACGCCGAAGCTATCAGGCTGATGAACGACGCCGGCAAGCCCATTGTCGCCGTCGATATACCATCCGGCATTCATGCAGACGACGGAGCGCTGCTCGGCCATGCCGTCAGGGCGGCAGCGACCGTCACGTTTGGCCTACCCAAGCTTGGTCTGTATCTGGGCGCGGGCATTGACCATGCCGGCGCCGTCCAGGTCGTTGACATCGGCATTCCCCCTGCCTATGTGAATGAGGTCGACAGCCGAACTTTCCTAATCACCGAAGCTGCGGTGCGAGCAGCGCTGCCTCATCGGCCGGCCGCTTCGCACAAGGGCACTTACGGCCATGCGGGGATTATCGCCGGGTCCGTTGGGAAGACGGGCGCCGCTGCACTGGCTGCGAAAGCGGCGCTTCGCACGGGGGCCGGCTTGGTGACCGTCGGCGTACCGGCGAGTGTTAACGATGTGCTGGAAGCCAAACTGCTGGAGGTCATGACGCTGCCGCTTCCCGAAACCAAAGCGCGCACGCTCGGAAGAGCGGCACTTGACCGGATCCTCGCCTTTATCCACGCCCGAACCGCCGTGGCCATCGGGCCCGGGCTCTCCACCCATCCTGAGACGGTCGAATTGGTCCAGGCCCTGATGAAACATCTCGATCGTCCCTGCGTGCTGGACGCCGATGCGCTCAACGCGCTGGCAAGTCGCGCGGCCCTGCTTACGCAATGTAAGATCCCGCCCATCCTCACCCCGCATCCCGGTGAAATGGCCCGGCTTGAGGTCGGCGCCACCGCCCAGAGCGTCAATGCAGATCGCCTGGGTACGGCCGGCCGCTTTGCGAGGGAACGAGGTGTTTTCCTCGTGCTCAAGGGTGCCAGAACCGTCCTGGCCAGGCCCGACGGGGTCATGATGATCTGTCCGACGGGGAATCCCGGCATGGCCACAGCGGGGACGGGCGATGTGCTGACCGGCATGCTCGTTGGGCTCCTCGCGCAAGGCGTGCCCTCCTGGGAAGCGGCCTGCGCCGCCACATACCTCCATGGTGCGGCAGGCGATCTCGCTGTTCGGCAGCTCGGTTCAGCCGGCATGATCGCCGGGGACCTCATTGAACAGATCCCGTATGCGCTCCAAGCAGTCAACGGCTAAGAAGCGTGTAAGCGGCAGCTGGCGCCGATCACTGGCTTCTCTCCTACACACCGATCAGCTCGGCCGCGCCATCGGCTCAGTCCTGACCGGAGGAGAATCCCTCGCATTGTCCGGCGCATTGGGAGCAGGCAAAACGGCACTCGTCCGTGGAATTGCCGCCGGTCTCGGCGCGCCGGCTCAAGCCGTCACCAGCCCGACCTTTGTTCTCCTACATGAGTATCGCGGCCGTCTGCCCTTAGCCCATCTCGATCTGTACCGGCTGAATTCCGGCAAGGAGGCCGCATCGATCGGCCTCGATGACTATTTGACGGGATCCACCGTCGTCGCAGTCGAATGGGCCGACAAAGCCCCTGAGATCTTGCCCCACGACCGCCTCGAAATGGAGTTGCGCCACTGCACAGTTCAGAGTAGAAGTATCCGGTTTACGGCCACCGGACCGCTGTCTGCCGCGCTGCTGGCTCGCATCAAGAACCATTGTGCCTCGCTTAGGACCAACGGCCGCCGCTCCGTCCGGCGTGGGCGGCAAAAGCTGAAGAGGAAAGCCTCCTGATGATTCGCGTCATCCTCGTCGGCACGCTATTGTTATTGTGTCTAGCCTTTTTTCTCCAAAATCAGGAACAAGAAGTCACGCTCCGCTATTTTTTCGGATTGTTCGAGGCCTCGACACCCATCTACAAACCGATCTTGGCGGGATTCGGGATCGGGTTACTGGTCTCTCTCATTCTCCTGTTCCCCCCATGGATCAAGGGCCGCATCGAGTTGCGCCGAAAGACCAAAGCGTTGCAGGAGGCCGAAGTGGATTTGGAGCGTCTTCGCCAGTCACTGGAAAAACTCACAGGTCGAACGGCACC
>JBKPKC010000018.1:0-4396 GCA_046765595.1 Nitrospirota bacterium | reverse complement strand
GGCCAACACCGGCCCGAAGATCTCCTCCTGCGCGATCCTGGCCGTGGGGGCCACGTCGCTGAACACCGTCGGCCCCACATACCAGCCCGGCTGGGTAACGCGGCCTTCCACGACCGCACGCGCTTCCTGATTGCCGATCTTGATGTAATCGAGAATGGTTGCCTGAGCCCGTGCATCAATCACCGGCCCCATTTGGGTCCCCGGCGTTTCCGGATTTCCCACCCGGAGACTGCCGATCGCCTCTTGAAGCCGTGTCAGAAAGAGATCGTAGACCGCCGCATGCACGATCGCCCGCGAGCAGGCAGAGCACTTCTGGCCACTGTATCCGGTGCTCGACGCGACGACGCCGGCCACCGCCTCGTCCAAGTCGGCCGTCTCATCGATGATAATCGCGTTCTTACCGCCCATTTCAGCAATCACCCGCTTGACCATCCGCTGCCCAGGCGCGACCATGGAACTCTGTTTCAGCAATTCGAGGCCCACCCGCTTCGAGCCCGTGAAGGCGATCGTCACCACCTCCGGATGCTGCGCCAAGACGCGTCCGACCTCCGCTCCGCCGGGCAGGCAGCACAACACCGTCTCGGGAACCCCGGCTTCAATGAGCGTCTCCACAAGCAGCTGGCCGATGATCGGTGAACGCTCGGAGGGCTTGAAGAGCACGGGATTGCCGGTGACGAGGGCGGCGGACACCATGCCGGTGGGGATGGCGAGAGGAAAATTCCAGGGCGCGATGACGGCGGTAATTCCGCGCGGCTCCAGCAGACGGTGATTGAGTTCTCCCGGTTCCTGTCCCAACCGTTGGGAAGGCGAGAGGCGCAGCCACTCGGCGGCATAGAATTCCAAAAAGTCGATGGCCTCGGCGATATCCGCGTCAGCCTCACGCCAGGGCTTTCCGCATTCCACTACTTCCCACGCGGCTAGCGTCTCCCGCCGCGACCGCATCAGCGCCGCCGCCTTTCGCAGCAATCCCACCCGCCGTTCGGCCGGCAAGGCACGCCACGCCGGCCACCCCTGACCGGCCAGGCTAACCGCCGGCTCCACGTCACCCGGCGCCGCCGAGGACACGATCCCGACGATTTCGTCAGGTCGGCTCGGATTATACGAGGGCATCGGCGGGCCGCTGAGGACAAGCCCGCCCGCGACGGAAGACCGGGTCTTACCGAGCTCTTGTTTCACATTGGCAATTGCCGCCCGCATGGCTGACCGCACTTCTGCTCGAGAGAAGTCCCGCAAAGGCTCTTTGTGAAAGGCAGATGCAGGAGGGGAGACGTCGTCCGCGGGCGACGGAGCGGGAGGCGCCAGCAGCGTCGCGAGCGACTGCGACTCGAAAAATTCCTTCCGCAAAAACGACTCGTTCGAAGTATTTTCGAGGAGACGCCGCACCAGATACGCCATCCCCGGCAGGAGTTCTCCCACCGGCGTGTACAAACGCAGCCGCCGCTTGCGCTGGAGGACGGCTTCCTGGAAAGGCTCTGCCATTCCGAAAATCATTTGATATTCCCACGTGGAGGGCGAGAGACCCAGTTGTTCGGCCGTCGCTTCGATGTATGCCAGAGTCCGCAAATTGTGCGTCCCGAATGCCGGACGCATGACAGGGCTGGCCTCCAGCAGCGTGCGCACCAGGGCTTCGTAATTCGCATCGGTCTCCGCCTTGTGCTCAAACAGCGGCACCGGCCATCCCCGCTGCCGGTAGCGGATTGTGTCCGAATCCCAATACGCGCCCTTGACCAGCCTCACCGTCACTGGTGCTCCGCGCCGCCGAATCCAGGCGAGCAGGGCATCGACATCACGACCCGTCTCTCGGTGATAGGCTTGGACCGCCAATCCGGCATACGGGAATGTCCGAAACGACGGCTCCATAAAGAGCCGCGTAAAGATCGCGATCAGCACATCTTTGGTTTCAGCCTGCTCCATGTCGAAGATCAGTGAGGCCGGGGCTCGTACGGCCGCCTCGACAATCGGACGGAGCCGCCGCGCGACCGATTCGAAGCTCCCATCGGGATCGATGGGATCCAAATGGGGAGAGAGCGCGGAGATTTTCAACGACAGTTGTGCCCGCGGCACCGGCCCTAAATGATCCTGCTCGAGAAGGGGAGTAGAATCCCATGACCGTGCTTCCTGCGCCAGCGTCTCGAGCGCCGCGACACAACGATCGCGATAGCGATCGGCCTCCTGATCGCTGATCGTGGCCTCTCCCAGCAAGTCTACGGACCACGCTTTCCCCTCCGTCCATAACTGCTTCAACACGGGACTCGCATCGGCGACCGAGGAGCCGGCGATGAACGTGCGCGCCATCTGCTCGACCTGTGCACGGATGGCCTGGCCGCTCAACCGCGCACCGACGCCGGTCGCCGCCAGAGCCTTCAACCCCCACCCGAGCCCAAAAGCCTGGCCGGCCAGGGATCCAAAATATTCCTGCGCCAATGACACAACCCGCTGATCGTTGCCGACCGACGGCAGCGTGTCGATGAAGCGGAACAACTGGGTCTTGAAATCCAGGTTGTGCATGGCGAGATTGATGGCCGCCTGCGACCACCAGCGCCGTTCAAACAACGTCGGCGATTGGCCTCCTGAGAGCCGGGCCAATTCTTCGCCGATCTGGCGCACGGAGGACTCAAGGTCACCAATCACAGCCACAGAGCACCTTCACCATCCGGAGGGGAAACCCCTGTCTTTCAGTATACACCTGGGGGCCCGGCCACCCTGGTGAGCCGGCAAAGAATTTCTTGATTAAAGTCCGCTACTTCGGTACTCTTAGTCCTGATGACATTTCGGTCCCGGCCAGATTGAGAGACGGTGCATTCCCCACACGCCGGACAGTGAATGATTCGGAGGAAAGCCGAACGCTCCGAACGCTCGAGATCCATCACGGGCATTCGCTGGACCTTATCTTGAAGACCACGGAGGGAGAGACGGATGCCGGATGCTGTTGGAACCAAACCATTTGCCTATAAAACCTTCATCCTGTTTTGCCTGGTCGCCGCCACCACTCTGATCGGCACGCCGCTCTTCGGCTATCTGTACGGGTATACGCTCTTTGACTGGGTGTTGTTCGCGTTTCTCTACGTCTTCACCGGCCTGGGGGTCACCGTCGGCTATCACCGGTTGATTTCCCATCGCAGTTTCGAATGTCATCCCTGGGTCAAGGCGATGTTGTTGATCGCCGGCGGGTGGGCGCTTCAGAATTCCGCGCTGCGGTGGAGCGCCGATCATCTTCGGCACCATGCGCGGACTGATCAGGAAGAAGATCCATACAACGCGCAAAAAGGCTTTTGGCACAGTCACTGCGTCTGGCTCTTCATCAACACGCCGCACCGGACGGAAAATTACGAACGGCAATTGAGGAAGGACCCGCTGGTAATGTGGCAGCACCGACACTACTACGCGATTGTGATTTCGGGCCTCGCCTTTCCGCTAGTTCTGGGCTTCGCCCACGGCGGGATCATCGGCGGCATCGGCTGCTTCATGCTCGCGGGCATGTTTCGGATGTTCATGGTCCTGAATAGCACGTTTGCCATTAACTCCCTCTGTCATATGTTCGGCACGCAGCCGCACAGTGTCGGCGACAGCAGCCGCGATAGCTGGCTCATCTCCTGTTTTACCTTCGGCGAGGGCTATCACAATTATCACCACACCTACGCGCGGGATTATCGCAACGGTCCTCGTTGGTACAACGTCGATCCGTCCAAGTGGACCATCTACACACTGTTCGTGATGGGGCTGGCGACCAACCTTCGCCGGCTGGATCCGACCGTCTTGTCAGAATAGGCCCTGCCGAGCGATTTTGCCCATGGCCAATGGGCCCATTTTCTTTCCCCTCGGCCATCGCTTATGATGCAGAGTAGCGGAAGGAGCATGGTCATGGCTGACGAACAGGCTTCGCCTCAACAATCCCACGAAAAAGACACCCTGATCCCCGGCGTCAAACACGTCATCGCCATCAGCAGCGGCAAAGGCGGCGTGGGCAAATCGACCGTCGCCGCCAACCTCGCCTGTGCGCTGGCACTGACGGGTGCCAAGACCGGGCTCATGGATGCGGATCTCTATGGGCCGAATATCCCGATGATGATGGGCAGTACGAAAGGCCCGGAACAACGCGACGGGAAGATCGTCCCTGTAGACAATTACGGGGTGAAGCTGATTTCCATGGCCTTCCTGGTGCCTGAAGAGGCTCCGCTCGTGTGGCGCGGTCCGATGGTTCATCAATATCTGCAAGCGTTCCTTCGGGACGTCTTGTGGGGCGAACTCGATTACCTCCTGATCGATCTTCCGCCTGGAACCGGCGACGTACAACTCTCCCTGTCGCAGATGGTGCCGATGGCCGGCGCCGTAACCGTGACCACGCCGCAGGAAGTCGCGCTCTATGACGTGCGCAAGGGCATGGCCATGTTTCAAA
>JBKPKC010000017.1:0-4074 GCA_046765595.1 Nitrospirota bacterium | reverse complement strand
GGAGAATATCGCGGCACCTCACAATGGAATCGTGCAAGGGAGGTGCCTTCTCTAAGTGGGCGATGAACCGTGGGGTGGACAGTGGGAAGGAAGCGATTGTCTCCGAGAGGGAACAAAATGTCTGAGGCCCGAGGATTCCCTAGGCAACATTCGATTACGTCGCGTCGGCGGGAGATTGTCCATGCGCGAGCATCTCATGGAGCGCCTTCACGGTGCCGGGCGCATGGCCTTCACTGCGATTGTTCACGAGAACATACGAGCGCCGCTGTTCTTCGACTGCCTGTCTCACGAGCCGGACCGCGGCCGCACGCATGTCGGGAAGCGGACGAACCAGCTTGTCGTATGGTTCATAGGCCTTCACGGCGTCGTGATATTTTTTGTCGCGCGGCGTGAGCAGACGCAGCACGACAAAGGGGGCGGTGAACCGCTGCCCGAGCTTCTCGTGCTGCTGCTCCAACGTCGGCATGGCGTAGAGATGGTTGTAGACATGGCTGGCGCTGTGCGCTTCGAGGATGCGGTGATACTCTGGTCCGATCACCGCCGGATTTCTCACTTCAATGGCATAGCTGAACCGAGTAGGGAGGCGCCCCAGGAAGGCATTGAGCTTGGGCAAGAAAGCGGCAGGGTCCAAGCCCGTGCGCTGAAATTCGAAGATGAAGGGTCCGGTGTGCGACTGAAATGCCTCGGCGAAAGGCGGCAGCACCTGATCGAGAAAGTAGTCCGCATCCAAAAACCGCGGATTCGGGCCGGCCTTGCTCCGATAGCGGAGACCCGGCGGAAACTCCGGAATCGTCACTTCTTCCCACACCTTGGCGCAGGCCTCGAAACCATCGGGCACCAGCGATGCGTAGTGTGCGAGCTGCTTCACGCTCGGCGGACCGTAAAAGGTGAAATCGAAGCCCACCGTGCGAAACAACGGCTCGCCTTCGTACAGATAGCGCGCGTATTCCGCCAGGCAGTCCTGCTTGAACCTGCCTTTGGAATAATTCTGTTTATAGACTTCGCCCTTCCAGCCCTCGTAGGTCCAGGTCGAGGTGCCGAATCGCACCAACGGAGACAATGCCATGCGACAGTGTACTCTGCCGGCCTGTACCGGAGATATCTCGAGGTGTTTATCGGGCTTTGTCCGCAGAATCGAGATCGAACTCGGCCAGCACGCCGTAATGATCCGACGGCCAGAGGGAGGTGCCGTCGGGCAACCGTTCGGGACGGTCCAGCACGATGCGGCTCGAGCGAACCGAAGCCTTCGAGGAGCGCCTGTTCAGCAGAAACACAAAATCCACTCGACGGGAAACTGTCGGTTCTGGTGCATCAATCCGTTGCCATACCGTCAGTCCTTTCATCTCCGGATTCGCCGCGCGAAAGGCATCGATGAAGCCGGCTTCATTCCTGAGCATGATCAAGACTTGCGACGTTTCGGGCGTATTGAAGTCGCCCATCAGCAGCGAGGGACCGGCACCGAGACCGTCGCGCACAATCTCGCCCACCCGTGCGATCTGACATTCGTCCTCCCGGCCGGTGTGTGCGGAGAATATCTGAATCGGCCCCCACGCTGTCGAAATCGTCGCGTGCAGCACGATGCGCGGCTCCAGCCGCTTCTTACAGCGGGGCAGATGGTGGGCGGCGGAGGCGGCAATCGGATATCGGCTGAGGATGGCCGACCCCTCTTTGAAGCCCATCACGCGGACGACGAGCCAATCCAGCGGCCGCAGGCCGAAAATATGTTCAGTCGCCGGCTCGAAGACGACGTGAAAACCGAGCGCCGTCGCAAGCCGCTCGGACACATTTCCGTGCATGCGGCTGTCGGACGCTTCCTGCACGGCGACGATATCGGGATCGAGTGCCTTTAATTCGCGGATGGTCATGTCGAGCCGTTCGTCGAGATGGGTGCGGCCGTCCACGAACCCTGAAGCGGCGCCGTCGTGCAGGAGATTGTAGGTCACCACCCGCAATGGCCTGACACTGCCATCTGATTCCGGTGTAGCCGCGACGATAGTGGTGACGAGGAAGCCGGTACAGAGCAGGGTGGTCACGAGACCGAAGGAAAGTGCGTACGGCTCGAGTCTGCCGAGCGCCAAGGCCCGAAGGCGAAGCTCAGCCCGCATGCGGCGCGGCGCAGGCGAGCTGAGTAGCCGGCGCAGGCTCTTCAAACTGCTTGGCGAGATCGCCCGCCAGTGGGACGCTTCGTTCATAGACGGCAAAGTTGTACGGATCATCGGCCGTGAGGCCGAACTTCTTGATCAGCATCTCGTGTTGCCGCTCTGATTGGATGTGGTACCGCACGCGGACGCTCAGATGCAGACCCGCCAGCTCCTTGGGGACGCGATAGGAGAAGGTGTAATCGCGGCTTGCGAGCGGCAACAGACGATTATCGTACAACTCGATGATGGCCGGCTGCCACATGACCCATCGTCCCATGGTGTCACTCTGTTCCTTAAGGACTTTGTTGTCGCGGTCCATCACGATGAACTCGACGGTAAAGTGGCGGTCGGGGTCGCCGGTGGGTAGTTTGTGGCCGGCGCCCGAATTCATCAGCGTGAGCGTCACGGTCAGGTCGTCGCCCGGCTTCGGCAGCGGTGGATCGGCCGTGACACGAATGGCCACTGCGCTTTTCACCATTTGAGGATCATGGCCTCCCCGCCAGAGGTGTTGCCGGCCGCGCCGGATGGGTGAATTGACGGCTACGGGGCGATCGATTTCTGGCATGTGGCAGCTCTGGCAAATGAACTGCCGTTCTTTCAGGTAGTAGCCTCCCTCGTATTCCGCGTAAGTCCCGCATGGGCCTCCATTGTAAAACTGCGCCGGCCCGCCGATGACGTTATGACAGCGGTAGCAGACCTGAGTTGTTCGAAAACTGGGATCGAACTTTGTCGGGTGTGGCGCGGCGGAGTCCTCGAAGGGGCCGACAATAACGCCGTCGCGGACGTGGCAGGCGGCGCACGTCACGCCTTCCTGCTGATAGTCGGTATCGAAGTTGGGGTTGGGCTCCTGGGTGGCCCGCTCAACGCGATCGCGCGGAATGCTCTTGATGAAAGTGGGCTGTTGGTTCTCCAACGGCGCGTGGCAATTGAGACAGACCCAGCTATGCTTGTCCTTGGTCCAGTACGCATGGAAAAACGGGTCCTTGTAGGCATAGGCATGGATGCTGGTCTTCCACTCTTGATAGATCTCCGTGTGACAGGTTCCACACGATTCGGCCTTGAGACTCGTCAGGCCTTCGGGGATCTTCTGGTACGGAATCGCATGGGCATAATCCGACCGCAAGCCGAAGATGACGGTCGGCTTCACTTCCGTGTAATAGAAATAGATCGCGCCCAGCAGGACGACGATCCCCACGACAATACGTAGCAGCCACCGCATCATCGTCTCCTTCCGTGTGCCATGCAGTTCATGCCCTTCGACGGACGGACATCTTGTAGGCCACCGGCATCAGGAACAGGAGGCCCAACAGCGTGAACGCCAGAAGCAGCCGTGGTGAGGCCAGTTCGCTGAGAGCATCGATTGTGGCCAGCTGACGGCCGGCGAACGTGTAGGCCAAACTTCCCGGGACAATGCCGAGAGCGGTCGCCGCGACATAGGCGCCGACGCTTATTCTCGTCAAGCCTGACAATACATTGACGAGAAAGAACGGGAACAGGGGAATCAGCCGCAACGTGAGCAAATAATTGAAGGCGTTTTGAGCGAATCCGGCTTGGAAGCCTTGCAGTCGGTGTCCGAAACGCTGTTCCACCCAATCGCGGAACAGATAGCGCGCGGCCAAGAACGCCAGTGTCGCGCCTGTGGTTGCGCCGATATTGACGTAAAGTGCCGCCCAGAGGCTTCCGAAGAGGAATCCGCCGGTGAGCGTCAGCAGCGTCGCTCCCGGCAGGGAGAACGCGGTTTGCACGATGTACACCAGGATGAAGAGAACGACCGCCGGGAGATAATGCTCTTCGGTGAAGGCAAGCAGATTGTCGCGGTTCGCCTTGAGGACATCGAGACGCAGATAGGCCACAAGATCGAAAAGGTAAAAGGCGCCGATGGTCACGACGAAGAGGACGGCGAGAAGGAGCTTCCCAGGGATCGACGATGCAC
>JBKPKC010000016.1:0-6175 GCA_046765595.1 Nitrospirota bacterium | reverse complement strand
CCGTCACGCTCACGGGCCGCGACAACTTTAACAGTGAATACCGCTACGATCTCACCGTCCGGAACCGCTCGGGCGAACCATTGATCGCCGACAGCCTGATCGTCGTGCTCGAGAAAATCACGAACCTCGCCGGGGAAGACCGCGAGCCGTTGAAAAGCGAGCCGCTCCTCAATCGATTCGAAGTCGTGGGACAGGACGGAGACACCCCTGACGGGAAACCGTTCTTTCGCGTCCCGGTCGGGGCCAACCCCGATCTGGCTCCCCTCAGCGATAGCGTACCGTTCTCCATTCGCATCCGAAACAAGGATTACGTCTCCCTCTTTACCCCCTCATTTCGTGTGTTCGGCAAGATACGACCGCCGGCCGAACCCAAACCTTCGGCCAACCAGGCAGCGCCGGGCCTTTCTGCTCAAGACCGGACCGACAAACTGATCCAACTGCTCCTGAAGAAAGGCATCATTACGGAAGAGGAACGGCGGGCGATCCAGCCATGAGCGATTCATCGTGCAACGCCTGTTCGGGTACCTGGCCCGGCTCCGACCACTTTATCGCCGATCTCGGGCTCTCGATGGCCTATCTGCACGAGGATCAATACTTTCCGGGGTGGTGCGTCGTCGTCTTCAAGCGACATGCGACGGAGCTGTTTCACCTAGCCCCGACGGAGCGAATTCAACTCATGGAGGAAGTGACCCGCTTCGCGAAAGTCGTCGCCGAAACGTTCGACGCGAAAAAGATGAACTATGGCCTCCTAGGCAACCAGATGCCGCATATCCATTGGCATCTCATACCGCGCCTCGAGGGGGATCCGGCACCGCTTGAGCCGGTGTGGCGCATTCCACATAATCGGGTGGTACTTTCGGCCGCCGAACTCCAGACGACCGTCGAACGGATCAAGAAGCGCATGTGACGGGTGCTATAATGTCGGCCACTCGGAGAACGGGGGGTCACAGGGCCGATGTTCCGTCGATTGCCGCTCGTCGCCGTGTTCAGCCTCTGCGCCATTGCGCGATCATTCGCTCAGGCGACCGAAGATCCGGCTCGGCTGGCGCCGCTCGAAAGTCCGCCTCCTCCGCCCGAAGCCCTCGGTGACGAACACTCCCTGCCTCCTTCTCCCATGCTGGAGCAGGCCAATGCCGTCACCGCCCTCGGCGAATCACGCGGCGCCGTCCGCCTCGCTCCCGATCATCCAGGTCATCGTCTCCAGCTCGCGGAAGCGCTCTATCGCATCGGAGACCTCGAGGCGGCCATGGAAGAATGCCGTGCCGCCATCAAACTACAGCCGGACGATGCCAAGGCGCATTTACAGCTGGGGATCATTTTGATCGCCAAGCAGGACTGGCGCGCAGCCGCTTCCGTGCTTCATGAAGCCGTACGGCTCGATCCGGGCTTGACCGACGCACACTATAGCCTCGGCAGCGTGCACTATTCCCTGGGCCACGTGAATGATGCCGTGCAATCGTATCGACAAGCGCTGACGCTTCAGCCCTATTTGCCCGACGCCCGGTATCGTCTAGCCTTGCTGTTGAAACTGTCGAAGCAGGAACGGGAAGCGGCCCACCTGATGGAAGAAGCGGCGCTCGGAGGCGTACCGCAAGCCCAGTTTTTTCTCGGCAACCTCTATAAGAACGGACAGGGCGTGGAGAAGGACCTGGGCAAAGCTGTGTTGTGGTGGACGAAAGCCGCCGAATACGGGAATCAGCCCGCCGCCGACCTGCTCGGCAAGTTGCGACGACAGGCCCTGTCCCGCGATCAGCCGGAGCGAAAGCGCAAGGAGGCTCAGGACGCCTTTGCAGCCTACCGGCGCCGGCTCTGGGAAGAGTTTCGCCAGTACAGTCCCGCCGATGACAACGAGACGATCGGCATGAGGCTTCTGGAGGATCATCGAACGGACGCGGCAGTCCCCATGCTGCTCCGGGAAGGCTACGCGCTGAGTGAGGGGGCGCAGGTTCTATTACGTCGCTTATATGAAGAGGGATGGGACAACGTCCTGCCGCCGCATGAGAAGAAGATTCTCGCCTGTTTTGAGCTGACGGCCGCGGACGGCTTCCTTCCCGCACAACGAACGCTGGCCCGCATCTATGCAAAAGGGATCGGCGTTCCTGCGAATGTGCCGAAGGCGAAGGCGATCCTCAAAGGACTTCCCAAATCAGAGGCCAACGCGCTCTTAGCCGAGTTCGCCGACCGATAGGACATGACTGCTCACACGTCCGGATACACAATCTGGCGGCTCTTTATCACGAACCCCGTTTGGCAGGCCGTGACAATGGCACTTCTGGCCTCCGTGCTCGCCAACGGACTGTGGGCGCTGGCGCCTCTCACCTCCACTGCGCTCGATTGGACGCTCTACGATACGTGGGTTCGGGTTCGAGGCCCGATCGCGGCCAGCGAAGTTTTGACGATCATTGTGCGTGATCCGGAAAGCGAAGGTCGTTTTGGCCCCACGCTGAATCGGGCGGTCCTGGCTCAACTGATCACAGCTGCCCGCGAGGGCGGCGCGGCCGCCATCGGGATCGACCATCGCCTGGACTATGCCAGCCCCTCCTCGCTCGGCGGACCGGCGAGCGATGCGCTCTTCGTCGAAGCGGTGCAATCCGCCGGACCCGTGGTTCTCGTCCACGCTCCGGAGACAGCCCTCCCGGCAGGCGCGGCGCTCACGGGACACGTTCTCCTGTCCATCGAGCCGGACCGGGTCGCGCGACGCGTTCCCCTCTTGACGGCGATTGACGGGCAGCCCGTTCCGGCGTTCGGTGCACTACTGTACGATCTCTATCGGCAGCAGCCCGTCCCTTCGACCTCGAGCCGGCCGTTACTCTCTGGTCGCACGACGAGCGAGACACTGAACCCCCTCGGTGACGGCTCCTTGTCGGCACTGCCGACGACGACGCTGTCCTCGGTCTGGGAATCCATGCAGGCCCATGACCGTCGGGAGCTCGAAGAGCGGTTCAACGGAAAAATCGTCGTGATCCTGCCCGACCGACCGCGTCAGGGTTCGTGGCTGCTTTCGACGGGGCAATCCGTCGGCGGCATCGTGCCGCACCTGCATCTGCTCAACGGGCTGCTGACGGAAAACCGCATTGCGGTCACGGGCACACGAGCCGCCTTCGGACTCACCCTCCTGCTGGCTTCCGCCATTGCATGGGCTCTGTTGCGCTTCGAGGGCTCTCACGGCCTCGGCCTTGCCGTTGCCGTTCTGCTCCTCTATGTCGGCACAACCGCCGGCCTTCTGTGGGGTTTCCGGCTGGTGCTCCCCCTATTCTTGCCGCTCATGGCCGCGGGCTTCGTCATCGTCGGCACCCTTGCATGGACCCATCTTACCGGCCGGTCGCGTATGATGCTGCTCGAGCACGACATGCTGCGAGTGCAGCAGGACGCCGCCGCCATACGGGAAGCGCTGACGCTGCGGGAAAATCGTGCCGAAGCGCTGGAAGAAGATTTAGAGGCGGCCAGAGCCGCAGTGGTGCAATCGACGGCGCAACAGGAAGCGCTGGCCAGGGACACGGCTTCCCTGCAGACACAAATGGCCGACGCGCGCGCCGAAGAGCAGGCCGCACGCCGCCAACTGGAACAGGTGGAACGGCAACTGATCGAGCTCCGTGCCTCGGCCACGGACGTGCGTCCTCTTGCCGACGCGGAATTGGAGCGGTTGAAAGAAGAATGCCGCGCCGTGGGAATCATCACGCAACATCCGACGCTCCTCAAGATGTTTCGGGACTTGAAAAAGGCCGCGGCGTCGCCCTTGACGGTCCTCATCCTGGGCGAGCCGGGCACCGGGAAAGAGCTCTTCGCGCGCGCCGTCCACCGTCTGAGCCCGCGCGCCGGCCAGGCCTTCGTCGCGGTGAACATGGCGGCCATTCCTGCCGAGCTGTTTGAAAGCGAACTGTTCGGTCACGTCAAGGGAAGCTTCACCGGCGCGACAACCGACCGGCGCGGCTATTTCGAAGTGGCTCATCGCGGGACGATCTTTTTGGATGAAATTGGTGATTTACGGCTGGATCATCAAGGCAAGCTGCTCCGCGTCCTCCAAGAGAAGTCTTTCTACCGCGTCGGGGCGACCGTGCCGACAGCGGCCGACATCCGGATCGTCGCTGCGACCAACCGTGACCTGCAGCGAGGCGTCTCCGAAGGCTGGTTCAGAGAGGATTTGTACTTCAGACTCAAAGGGTTCGTGTTTCGGCTCCCGCCGCTGCGCGAACGCACGGGCGACATTGCGATCATCGCCGACTCGGCGCTCACGGACATCGCCCAAGGCATGGGCAGGCCGTGCCCTCGCCTGGCCAACGACGCCCTGACGTTCTTAACCGCCTACCGATGGCCCGGGAACGTCCGCGAACTCCGCAATGTCCTCGAGCGTGCGGTGGCCCTCGTCGATGAAGGGATTCTCTCGCGCCATGCGTTCGCCCTCGACGAGCCGTTCCCCGGCAACGAACGCGAGCGTGAGGCCTCCGCCGGATTTCCCGATGCCGCCGGCGATCAGGCCGTTCTCGACTGTCTGAGGCGACAAGGGTTTGACATGCAGGTCACGGCGAATCTGTTGAACTGGGACCGGAGCACCGTCACCCAACGCCTCAAGGGCCTGTGTTTCCAAGCGCTGATCGAGAGTCACGGCGACCAAGCCAAGGCGGCAATGGCAATCGCCGGCGATCCCGCTCATCAGCGAACAGTCGAATTGAAACTGAGCGAATATTACAACCATCTGCTGAGCGTGATCGAACCCTTCACATCCGTCGACGAGGCCCTGGCCGAGTGCAAACGCCGTTTCAAGAATCTCCCCGACCGGCATTTTGTATCCGTCGTGCGCTTAGTCAAGGAACGGCTCGCGGACAAGCCGGAGAAACCATCGAGGAGGTCAACCCCTACAGCAATGACTGAAACATGATCACCGCATCCTGGTAACTGCCGTCGTTCTTCCGCACCGCGCCCGGAACCACAGCCAGTTCTTTGAAGCCGAGCCGTTCCCATAGACGGCGCGCCCTCACATTCTCCGAGAACACCAGGTTGAAAATCACGCTGCGGTAGCCCAACTGCCGGGCATAGGCCAGCATGCTCGCGCCGAGGAGCCAGCCCAGTCCCTTCTGACGCCACTCCGGAGCGACGATGAATCCGGCATTCGCCACTTGCCTGGCCCGCCCGGGCCAGTTCGGCTTCAGATAAAACGCCCCGGCCATCGCCGACGCCTGCTCCCGGTCAGGCGCATAGGCGGCGACGGTGGTCTTGCCGTGAAACCAGTAGTCCATGAAGTCGTCGTCGCCGGGAAATCGGTCGTGGGGATAAGACGTCCCCTCTTGGACGATGATCCGGTAGAGCGCACGCAGCGGTTCGATGTCACGCTCACCGGCCAGGACCAGTTGCACCGGCGAGCCGTCCTTCAATGTGGCCTGAATCGGAAATGTAAGGCTCAAGTGGCGACCCGACGGGACCGTCTATTTTCGCAGCCACACTTCCGTGTGCTTGCCGGCCCTGTGGCCACCCCCCTCCGCCGCGAAATCATTCTCGACCGTAATCGTCTTCCCATCGGGGGAGAGAGAGGCCTTCGACGTGCCGAACTCTCTGCCGTTCATTTTCAGCACCGTATATGTATGATGGTCGTCCAGACGCTTGATCGCCATGGTCTCGCCCGAGGGTTTGCCGTCGACCAACACGGGCGCCTCACTCCCGTCGAACCGTGAGTCGACGGTCATGACGGTGGGCACTCCTTCGATCCGGTATACGATCCGACGGCCGCTGCCACAGCAGCGCTCGACCGTCATGGTCATTGACCGGGATCCGGGCTCCTCAGATTGCCGCAACCACGTTCCGACTTCGACCTGCGCACCAACAGATGTGGTTGCGGCAAGTGCCCATACGAGTGCGCCGATGGACGCGAGGCACGGCAGCTTGAGGGTGCTCATATTGACCTCCGATATCCGCCAGCTCCCTGACACGATCAGTTGCGAACGCTGCTACCCTCCGCAAGTCTACTGAATCGCCGCTAAGGTATCCACCGTTCGACGGTGATCATTCAGGCATGACTCACCGTGGCGCTCCCACTAGAAGGTTGCGTGCGGGGACAGCCCCGCATGGCGTGCAGGGACTCGATTCCCCGCATGAGTCGACTCGCGCCCAGCATTCTCAAGTCCTCAATTTTCTTACTCCTTCATCAGCTAGAGAAGACGTGATGACGGGCACCGCGGTTGCT
>JBKPKC010000015.1:0-2779 GCA_046765595.1 Nitrospirota bacterium | reverse complement strand
AATCTGGCCCTTCCGATGAAAGCCTTTCAATCCGTTGGAGGATTTGACGCCGGCTGGACCTCTGCTGCCGGAGAAGATCGAGATTTATGCGACCGCCTGATCGCCCGGGGGTATCGGCTGATCTATGCCCCGGACGCGCTGGTCAGCCATGCGCATCTCCTTACCTGGCGAACGTTCGTGCGGCAGCATGCCAACTACGGCCGCGGCGCCTATCGTCTGCATCAGGTGCGGGCGCGGCGTCATTCGAGAGGCATGTGCGCTGAGCCGTTGAGATTTTATCTGACCATGCTCGTCTTTCCCTTTTCCCGAACTCGAGGGACGCGAGGGGCGTTGCTCGCAGTGCTGCTGGCAGTCGCGCAAGCGGCCACGGCAGCCGGGTGGATGGCGGCCTGTATGAATCGCGTGACTCAACTGCCGCCCGGCGTAGGTGCTGGACGCGAAAAACGCAGCGGGTTTCGGGAACGATAAAGACAATACAGAAGTGGGGCCTGTGAGATTCAGACAACCTAAAACAACGGTCTTCCATCCAGCGGTACTGGGCCTTGCCGCCGCGGCAGCGCTCTTGCGTCTGGGGCTGAGCCTGGCACTGCCTCGAGTCGTCAAACCCGACGAGTCGTATTATCTCATGCTTGGCTATAATCTCCTGGCAGGCAACGGCTTTACCAACAGCGGTTATCCCGAGCTGCACTTCACGCCCTTGTATCCCATTGTCGCCGGGCTCTTTCACACACTGACGGGGAATTTTGAAACGGCGAGCAACCTGGCCTATGCGCTTTTCGGAGGGTTGCTCGTGTTGCCAGTATTTGTGATCGCTCGACGAATCTATGGCCTGCAAGCGGCTGGCTTGGCGGCCGTTTTGACGGCGATCTTTCCGGCCCTGACGGTCGACGTCCTCTACTGGGGGTCTCTGACCGAACCGCTGTATCTATCCTTGGTCTACGGCGCCCTGGCCCTTCTGCTCGTGGCACTCGAGGACGACCGGCCCCGCCTGTTCGCCGCAGCCGGCGCGTTGCTGGGATTGGCGTATTTGACCAGGCCGGAGGCGGTCGTCTACTTCGGCATGTATGCCATTCTCGCGTCTGTTTGGTTGCTCAAGGCCCCAATGGTTCGGCCACCGAGGATGTGGCTTGATCTTGGAGCGTTCGCTCTGCCCTTCATCGTGTTTGCCGCCCCGTACATTTGGTATCTACACGTTCACACGGGGCAGTGGCTGATAAGCGGCAAGCTCACTTGGATCTGGCAACAGCTCATCGGTCATAAAGGTCACGACTTTGACCCGACGGCGTGGTTGTCACCTGAGCGGTTCCACGTCAATTCGCTGCAATCGGTCTTGACGGATCCGGCTGATACCGCACGGCGGATCATGAACAATGGACGCAAAATCATGCGCTTTGTGCTCGAGCCATCGAGTTTGTCGTACGGATTGACCCCTGTCGTCCTCCTCGCCTTCTTCTCACAGCCTTGGGATCGGCGGCGGGTACGGTATGAAGCATTTTTGATCACCATCATTCTCGTGTTGATCCTGACGTTCCTGCCCTTCTTCTTTGGGATCCGGCTGTTTGCCCCTGCCTTCCCTGTGCTGCTCATCTGGACGGCGCAGGGCGTACTGTCACTAGGACGGTGGCTTCAGGAGACGGTGGAGTTGTGGCGTGGAATCCCGCTTGTAGCCAACAAGAAGTCAATGTTGGGCTGGCTTCCGGCAGGAATGCTCACGACTCTGCTCATTGTGAGCATTCCCTTTGTGGCGGATCGACGGATCAGCCAAAGTTCCTTCGGCGACAAGGACGCGGGCCTTTGGTTAAAGGCGCATACCACAGCCGATGCCAAGGTCATGGCGACGGATAATGCGGTTGCACTGTATGCAGACCGCCGATGGGTGCCGTCGCCCAATACGGACTGGGCAAATTTCATACAGTATGCCCGTACGCAGGATGCCGATTATGTCGTCGTGGATTTGCTGATGCTCGAATACCAGCCGCGTGTTGCCGAAATCGTCCGGCAAGGTCACTCGGAATTGGAACTAGTCGTCAGCTTTGAGGAGCCCTATATCCCGGGACTGACGACACATGTCTATCGGTTCTCGAAGTTTTCAGATCAGCATCAATCAAGAGGGCTCTGAATCGTTTGGCGCCCGGAGAATCTGCGCACTCAGGAAGCTTCATCAGAGCGGGCGTCGATGACGCGCACGTCACCATTCATCGACAACACCTCGTATCGTGTCTTGTCGTCTTCTCTCCAAAACCGAAGATCAATCCTTGCCTCGCCGACCCGCAGATTTCGAAGCGTGATATCCGGCAGCCATCCGGGCAAGACCGGATCGACGATCAGTTGCTTGCGGTGGGCATTCGCATCGAGTCCGAGAATGGCACTCAGGAGGTAAAAGACGCTGCCGGCGGCCCAGGCTTGGGGGACATTGGCGCTCAGATATTGCACGGGAAAGCTTCCCTTGGCGCGCCTGATTCCGGCATAGAGTTCCGGGAGGCGATGGAAACTGAAATAGGACCCTGCCTCACTGATGTCCCGTGCGATCATTGCCGCTTCTTTCGAAAAACCGTACCGTTTGAAGCCCATCGCAATGATGCCGTTGTCGTGCGGCCACACAGAACCGTTTTGATAGGAGAATGGGTTGTACGCGGGATGTGTTTCGGACAACGTTCGAATGCCCCATCCACTCCACATATCCGGCTGCATGAGACGCCTGACCACGCGTTCGGCTCGATCCGGACGAACGATGCCGCTCCAGAGTAAGTGCCCGGTATTCGAGGCAACGGTCTTCACG
>JBKPKC010000014.1:0-3342 GCA_046765595.1 Nitrospirota bacterium | reverse complement strand
ACCTACGGAGTTTTCTTGCCGACGCTAGGCACCACCGACCTCGCCTGAATAACGACCTCATTTTCTCTACCGCTCGGATTGCGGACGACGTTGGAAGGCGCCTCCAAGGTGCCCTCCACAATCACTCGCGATCCTTCATTGACGATGGTCGGCCGTTCGTTGCCAAGGTGACAATGCTGGAGCACTGATACGTGGATCGTGCCGGTCATATCGTTGACTTTGAAGCGTGCGCCGCAGGCTAATGCTCCATCGTTTAAGTGATAGGGGATCACCTCCGAAGAAGAGACATCATCCTACCCTCTCCCCGGTTTTCCATGTGCTGATCAAAGGACAACGTCCCAGTCCGCGCACAGAAAATTCCACCATTCATATGCGTTCCTAATCGTCAAAAGATGGCGACTTGTAGCGAAACAGTCTCTTGCCTGTCAATAAGTTGTGAGCAGAATCCGTGAGTGCTGCCGTTGCCTATTCTGGGCAGAAAGAAATCGATACAAAACTAATGAGCAGGTAAGAGACTTTAAGTTTGTCGCTGGGCTACGCCATGCACGCTCCAGCAGTGACGCCGCTTGATCGATGCTTTACTCGTTTGACCTCCTTCCGACCCTCCGCTAAGATGCGTCCCCTGCTATGACCACCTATCGGGAAGCCGGCGTAGACATCGACGCCGGAGATGAATTCGTCGACCGCATCAAGCCGCTCGTCCGCTCGACGTTTCGCCCTGAAGTCTTGACGGATCTGGGTGGATTCGGGGGGCTCTTCCGCCTCCATGCCAAGCAGTATGAAGATCCCGTGCTCGTCTCGGGCACCGACGGGGTCGGCACCAAGCTCAAAATCGCCTTTATGATGGATAAGCACGAGACGGTCGGGATCGACCTGGTCGCCATGTGCGTCAACGACATTGCGGTGAGCGGGGCCGAGCCGTTGTTCTTTCTCGATTACTTTGCGACCGGGAAGCTGTCGGTCGAGAAGGCCCAACAAGTGGTGACCGGCATCGCCGAAGGCTGCCGGCAGGCGGGGTGCGCCTTGATCGGCGGGGAGACGGCGGAAATGCCCTCGATGTATCCCGAAGGGGAATACGATCTGGCCGGCTTCGCGGTGGGCGTCGTCGATAAGCCCAAGATCATCGACGGCAAAACGATCAAGCCCGGCGATACGATTCTGGGCTTGGCCTCGTCCGGCTTGCACAGCAACGGCTATTCGCTCGCGCGGCGCGTGTTCTTCGACAAGGCCAAATTGACTGTCAGCTCGACGCTGCCCGATCTGGACCGGCCGCTGGGCGAGGTGCTGCTGACGCCGACGCGCATTTACGCGAAGCAGATTCTGGCGCTCGTAAAGGAATTCCGCATCAAAGGCATTGCGCACATCACCGGCGGCGGCATCACCGAAAACCTGCCGCGTGTTTTCCCGAAGGGCGTGCGGGCAACGATAGACCGGAAGGCCTGGACGGTGCCGCCGATTTTTCAAGCCTTAAGCAAGCTCGGCGATGTCGAGCGCGAAGAGATGTACCGCGTGTTCAACATGGGCATCGGGTTGATTCTTGTCGTGCCGAAACAATCGGCAAAAGCCGTTCTGGAAAAGGCCGCTGAGCTGGGGGACCGTGGGTGGCAGATCGGCGAGATCATCGCCTCCTCCGGGACCGAAGCGGAGGTCGAATATGTCGGCTAGGCGGACAACGCCGCTCCGCGTGGCCGTGCTCGCCTCCGGCCGCGGCTCGAACCTGCAAGCCATCATCGATGCCATCGAGTCCCGTGTGCTTGACGCCCAAATCGTCGCCGTGATCAGTAATAAAAAGGAAGCCGTGGCGCTCGAACGGGCTAGGAAACATAATCTGCCCGATCTCTTCGTCGATCCCAAACCCTTTGCCGGACAGCCCGATAGCCGCGAGGCCTATGACCGCGCCCTGCTCGACGTGCTGGAGGGGCGGCAGGTGGAATTGGTGCTGTTGGCGGGGTACATGAAGATTGTGACGCCGGTCTTGGTCAACGCCTATGCGAACCGGATGATGAACATCCATCCGTCGCTCTTGCCGTCGTTTCCCGGTTTGGAGGTGCAGAAGAAAGCGATCGACTGGGGCTGCAAGCTCGCAGGCTGCACCGTCCACTTTGTCACCGAAGGGGTGGATGAAGGGCCGATCATCCTGCAAGCGGCGGTACCGGTTTTGAATCATGACACGCCGGAGCAGCTGGCCGCACGCATTTTGGAACAGGAGCACAGGATCTTTCCGCGGGCGGTGCAGCTCTTTGCGGAGGGCCGGCTCAAAGTGGATGGCCGGCGGGTGCTCATCGAGGACGGCAAGCCGCTGGGGCAGGCGATTATCAGCGCGTCTTAGAGTTGTCGTCCCTTCGGTTCCTGCTAGAGACTCCACGACACGTTGTGTATAATGCCTGTTCACGGGGACGCGAGCCCTTTCCTCCCCGTTCTTCTACCGCAGACATTCGGCGCGCACACTGATGTGCCGCCTCACCCTGCGGGATCCTCGGCTCGCGTCGCCCTTTTCTCAGGTGGGGGGCTAGCTCAGTTGGGAGAGCACTACGTTCGCAACGTAGGGGTCGCGGGTTCAACTCCCGTGCCCTCCACCAAACCACGCGTGCTCGCGCCGGCGGCTCATCAGGCGCAGCCTTCTGCATTACGCCGCCGGATAGACGCAGCCAGTAATCCAATTTTCGAGACGCTTGATTGCAGCCTCATTGCAGTACTTCGTCACCTCGTGACCGTTAGCGAGACGGGTACGCCGGTGGTGCTCGATCCGGACGTAGCCGTCACGGTGACTGTCGAAATTCCGGCCGGAGTGCCGGTGGCTGGCGCGCCGCCTCCGGAATTCGTCGCAGGGGGCGTCGTCGAATCACTGCTGTTGCAGCTCAGCAGCCCAACCATCGCCGCCAGGATTAAGCAACCGGTGGCGAGGCCTATAAGTTGGTTGCCGTGCTTTTTCCGGCCCATCAGTAATCCGACTGGAACCAGTGCGATGGGAGCCAGCACGGACGCGAGTAGGCTTGAAGAAGGAACAGTTGACGCCGAAGCCACGGCTCCCCCGCTGGTGCTGATCGTCAACGTCATGTTGACCGGTCCGCCGGCCGGAGTCACCGTCGCCGGATTGAAAGCGCAAGTTGCGCCGACCGGCAGGCCCCCGCAGCTAAAACTGACCGGTTGAGCGAAGCCACTTTCCGGCGTCACAGTTATAGTGGTCGAAACATTTTGGCCGGCTAATACGGCGACCTGGTCAGGCAATGCGGCGAGCGTGAACGGGACAGCAGTCGTGGAGCAGGCGGCCATGCCGCCGACGATATTCTCATCACAGAACTGAATGATGAAGGCGACAGTTTCATTCGGACCGGTTTGAGC
>JBKPKC010000013.1:0-8941 GCA_046765595.1 Nitrospirota bacterium | reverse complement strand
CAACATGGTTGTGCAGGACGCGCACATCGCGATTACTCCCTATTGGACGTTCGCGGTCGATCCGGCGCCCATGCCTGACGCTCGGGCACAGGCACAACTCGCTGACGAATTGCTCACCCTGCTTCGTGACGCGACGCACCTACGGCTCCGGTCGGATGTGCCAGTCGGCGCCTACTTGAGCGGAGGCATCGACTCCACCGTCATCACGGCACTGGTTGGAGCGCGCGTCGGCGAAAAGCTTCGGACATTTTCCGTCGGATTCGACGACGGCGAGTTCGATGAAAGCGGCTATCAGTCTGAAGCCAGCTCGTTCCTGGGCACGTCTCATAGCGCGATCCGTTGTACCCATGACGACATCGCGCGCGTCTTCCCCGACGTCGTCTGGCACGCAGAACAACCGATCGTCCGTACCGCTCCGGCGCCGTTGTATCTACTGTCACGGCTGGTGCACGACAGCGGCTTCAAGGTGGTGCTGACCGGCGAAGGAGCCGACGAGCTGCTTGGAGGCTACGATATCTTCAAGGAGACGAAGATTAGAGCCTTCTGGGGCCGGCGGCCGGATTCCTCGTGGCGTCCTCTCCTGTTGAAGCGGCTCTACCCTTATATGGACCGCCTGCAGCGGCAGTCCCTCGATTACTTGAAGCTTTTCTTTCATGTATCGGATGCCGACCTGAAGCATCCGTTTTTCTCCCATCTGCCCCGCTGGGAATTGACGGCGAAGTGCAAACTGTTCTTTTCAGAGGCGGTGCGGGGAGAGCTTGCCTCCCGGCGAACAGTCGATGAGCTCATCGCGCAGATGCCTCGGCCCTACGCCTCATGGGCGTCATTCAGCAAGGCCGAATTTCTCGAGGCCCAGCACCTGCTTCCCGGCTATATCCTCTCCTCTCAGGGGGACCGGATGGCTATGGCCCATGCAGTCGAGGGCCGCTACCCTTTTCTGGACCATCGCGTGGTCGAATTCGCCGCCCGGCTGCCCATCCAGCTGAAGATGAAAGTGCTTGACCAAAAACATCTCCTCAAGCAGGCTGTCAAAGGATTGATACCCGAGTCGATCCGGACGCGGCACAAACAGCCCTACCGGGCCCCCGACGGCAAGAGTTTCTTTACCCGGAAAGACGGATATATTGGAGATGTCTTGGCGTCTTCCAGGCTTCGACAAGACGGTATTTTCGACCCCAAAGCGACGGAGGCGCTGATACAGAAGTTCCGCTCAGGACGCGAAACCAGCCTCAAGGACAACATGGCGCTCATCGGCATCTTGTCGACGACTCTGCTGCTGGACCGGCTGGGCTCACTGCGCGGAACGTCGTCCGGTCAGGTCCCCTACGAAAGATCGGCTCACTTGGGCTCCTGAGATTGGTATACTGCTCGTTCCATTCAGATTTCGGCCGGAGGATCAAGGAATGTTGGAGAAGATACGGGCGTTCGTCGTAGAAAACTATTTGTTCGGGGAAGAGGGGAAACTCGGAAACAGTGATTCCTTCATGGAATCCGGCATCATCGATTCCACCGGCATTCTCGAGCTCGTGCGGTTCCTGGAAGCCACGTTCGGGATCAAGATCGCCGATGAGGACCTCATCCCCGACAACCTGGACTCCATCGAAAAGATCACGGCCTTTGTTGAAACGAAGCTCGCCTCCTGCTCGACGGCGGATCGCCGCTCTTCACTTCAATCAGCCGGACGGTGAACGCATGACGACGCAGCCGGGAGTTTCAGCCGATATTCTGCGCCTCGACGTCGAAGCGGAAACGGAACGAATCACTGGGTGGCTCCGGAACACCGTGTTCCACAATCTTCGGCGACGAGGGGCCGTCATCGGGGTGTCCGGCGGCATCGATAGCAGCGTCGTGGCATTTCTCTGTGCACGGGCCCTCGGCAGCGACCGGATACAGATTCTCTTCACGCCCGAGGCGGACTCGTCACCGGACAGCCTGCGCTTGGGCCGTATGGTGGCCGAGACGCTTGGAGCCCATGCCACGCTGGAAGACGTCAGCGCAATCCTCGCCGGCGCCCGCTGTTACGAACGCCGCGACGACGCCGTTCGCCTGGTCGTGCCGGAATACGGCCCCGGCTATAAATGCAAGATCGTCCTTCCCGGCCTTCTCGATGCCGGACGATACGCCATCTTTTCGGTCGTCGTGCAGTCGCCCAGCGGGGAGACACAAAAAGTGAGGTTGACGCCCGAGGCATATCTCGGCATTGTAGCTGCAACCAACTTCAAGCAGCGCGCGCGAAAGATGATGGAATACCACTATGCGGACCTGCTGCAGTACGCGGTCGCCGGCACACCCAACCGCCTGGAATACGATCAGGGATTCTTTGTCAAGAACGGCGACGGGGCCGCGGATTTCAAGCCCATCGCGCACCTATACAAGTCGCAAGTCTATCAATTGGCCGCCTATCTCGGCGTTCCCGAAGAAATCCGGCGCCGGCCGCCGACGACGGACACGTATTCGCTCGAGCAGTCGCAAGAGGAGTTCTATTTCACCCTCCCGCTCGAAAAGATGGATCTTTGTCTATATGCGAAAGACCACGGCATTCCTGCCGCGGATCTGGTCAATGTCGTCGGTCTCGATCACGGCCTCATCGATCGCGTCTACGACATGATCGAGGCCAAAAGGAAGGTGGCGAAGTACCTGCATGCCCACTCACTCGTCATGGACTGATTCTCCCCAGCCGTTCCTCGCCTAACGTGACCAACACGGTGCCGAACGTCGCCCAATACCTCCTGGCCGGAAAACCTCCGGATCAGAAGGCACTGACACTTCTTCAATCGTCCTACTCGTATCGCGATCTCGCAGTTCAAGCCGGCCTGATCGCCGGCTATCTGCGGAAACTAGGTGTGCAACCCGGCGACCGGATCCTATTGATGGCGGACAACTCCCTGTTCTGGGTCGCCTGCTACCTGGGAACCATCCAGGCAGGATTGGTGAGCGTCCCCGTCGCACCGACGGCGCAGGCAGAGGATCTCGCGTACCTTCTCGGAATTACCGACGCAAACATCGTCTGCGCCCAGGCGTCGGTATTGAAGACTCACGCCGAACGGCTGAAGGGCAGGCACGTCGTGACCGATCGAGACCTGCCTGCGCTGCCGCAGACCGCTTCGCAACGAAGCCTGTCTTCGCTTGCGACGGATATCCTGCCGGCGACCGATTATGCGTCGGTCGGAGAAACGGACTTGGCCGCCCTGGTGTTTACGTCGGGATCGACCGGCAGGCCGCGAGGCGTCATGGTGTCGCATGCGAACATCATCGCCAACACCGAATCCATTGTGTCGTATCTGTCGCTGACCGGCCGCGACCGTATCATGATCGTCCTCCCCTTTCACTATTGTTACGGCGCATCATTGCTGCATACGCATCTCTCCGTGGGCGGTGAGCTCGTGATCGAGAATCGCTTCATGTACCCGGAAATCGTCCTCCAGCGCCTCATCGAAACCCGGTGCACCGGCTTCGCCGGAGTGCCCAGCCATTTCCAAATTCTCCTGCGAAACTCTACGCTCCGCACAAAACGATTTCCGGATCTTCGCTATGTGCAGCAAGCCGGCGGTTACCTCGCACCAAGCTTCATTGTCGAATTGAGGGCCGCGCTGCCGGACACCGATGTGTTCGTCATGTACGGGCAGACTGAGGCGACCGCCCGACTGTCATTCCTTCCGCCGGAAAGCCTGGACGCGAAACTGGGCTCCATCGGCAAAGGGATTCCCGGCGTGAGGCTTCGTGTCTTGAATGAGGCGGGGGCCGCAGTACAGCGGGGAGAAGTCGGGGAAATCGTCGCTGACGGGAAGAATATTACGCGAGGATATTGGCGGGCACCGCGCGAAACGGAGGAAGTGTTCAAAAACGGAGCACTCTATACGGGCGATCTCGCTCGGGTCGACGAGGACGGTTTCATCTTCATCGTCGATCGCGCCAAGGATTTCTTGAAGTGCCGTGGTGAGAAAGTGAGTTGCAGACAGATCGAAGAGGTCTTGCTCGAGTTCGACGAACTCGTGGAAGCCGCAGTGATCGGGATCCCTGATGACGTGCTGGGCGAAGCGGTGAAGGCGTTCGTGGTTCCGCGGAAACGGGATGCCGACCGGCTCCCGGAATCTCTGGCGGCGTTTTGCAAAACCCGCCTCCCGCCGCACCACCTGCCCAAGGAGATCGTCGTGCTTCCCAGCTTGCCGAAGAGCGGCGCAGGGAAGGTCATGAAATCCGCCCTGCGAGCGCTCTGAGAGCCGTTAGTTTGGCAGAGCGGTATTCGCGCCAGCCGGCCTCCGGTCGAAAATCCTCTGCAGGTGCGTCGTCACAGCCCGTGCGAGGCCTGACACATTCGGCTCCAGCATGAGCGTTTGCTGGTAACCCGGCAGCTCGCAGAGATCCACCCTTCCGCTCAGCAGGTCCTTCCATCCCAAAAACACCGGATCCGCCACCACGCCGGGGAGCAGGTTGCGGACACGGATCAGCAGCACATCCCCGTCATACGGACGCGGCTCATAGGCGTCCGCCGCGCGGTCATGCTCGGTTTTCATCAACTCCGAGACGAAAGACGCGGACGGCGCCGCTCCGTTGGACTCGTTCTTGCCCAACACGCGGGTCAATGCCAGGGCCGTTTTGCCACGCATGACATCCAGGAGCTGCCCGTAGCGTTCCCGGACATACCCGCGCTCTCCTGAGAGGATTCGCTCTTTTTCGATGGCCACGCGGGTCGTTCCTCGATACCACCACTGCCGCAACGGACCCACCTCTCGCCGGAAATGGTCTTGAGCCGGATGCGTCGTCTGGATGAGCAACAGTAATGCAATCTCCTCGCCCGCCGCCTTGAGCTGTTGAGCCACCTCATAGGCGAGCAGCCCGCCGAAGCAGAATCCGCCGAGCAAATAGGGGCCGTGGGGCTGGAACGTCCGCAGTTCTTTGATATAGGCCGCGGCGATCATCTCCAGGGACTCTCCCCGCTTCAGATTTCCATCCAATCCCCTGGCCTGGAGGGCATAGACCGGTTGATCGGCCTCCAGCCGATTGGCAAACGGATAGTACTCCAAGACGTTGCCGCCGTGGGCATGCATGAGGAATAACGCCGGTTTGGAGCCTCCTGGGCGGAGTGCGACGAGCGAATTCCATGTCGGCTTCCAGTCCTTGGCTCTCAGCACCTCGGCAAGATCTCCGATGGTGGAGGCCTGAAGCAGGGTGGCCAACGGAAGGCGGACCTTGAAGGCCTTTTCGATGTCCGCCACGATGCGGACGGCCAGGAGCGAGTGGCCTCCGAGCTCAAAAAAGTTGTCGCGGATGCCTACCCGTTTGACGCGGAGAACGTTTTGCCACAACCGCGCCAAGAGCTGCTCCACTTCGTCGCGCGGCGCCACATAGGAGTGAAGCGCGGCTTCAGCACTGTCCTCCTGAAGCGTCAGCGCTTTGCGGTTGATCTTGCCGTTGGGCGTGAGCGGCAGCCTGTCCATTGGCACAAACAACGACGGCACCATATACTCGGGAAGTTCCATCATGAGATGCGCTCTCAACTCCGCCGCAGTCAGCGCCGCTCCCCGAGGCTCATAGTGGCATGCCAGAACCTTGTTCCCCGGAGACCGTTCATGCACGGTGACCGCGCACTGCCGGACCCGGTCATGGCGTGACAGCACCGCCTCGACTTCACCCGCCTCGATTCGAAAACCTCGAACCTTGACCTGATTGTCGACGCGGCCCAGGCAGACGAGCCTGCCGTCCTCCCGCCAACGGGCGAGATCTCCGGTGCGATACAACCGTCCGGTCGAGACGCCGGCAGCCTCGACAAAGCGCTCTTGCGTGAGTATAGGACGGCCGAGATACCCCCTGGCGACCCCCGATCCTCCGATGTAGAGCTCTCCCGTGACGCCGATCGGAACCGGCTGCCGCTGCGCATCCAAGACGAAGACATCCGTATTGGCGATCGGCCGGCCGATCGGGGCAGGACCCTGAGAGCCGGTGACCTTATGAATCGTCGACCAGATCGTCGTTTCTGTCGGCCCGTACATGTTCCAAAGCTCGCGGCATCGCTTCAATAATTCTCCGGCCAGTTCCTCGGTCAACGGTTCTCCACCGCAGAGCAGGCGGAGGTGAGGAGCGCCGTTCCAGCCCGAATGGATCAAGGACCACCACGTCGCCGGCGTCGCCTGCATGACAGAACAGGACGAGCTGCGGATCAAATCAGCGAGCCGTGACGGGTCCTGCGCTTCCGCCGCAGCAGCGAGGACCACCGTGCCGCCGGCAATCAACGGCAGGTACAGTTCGAGGCCGGCGATGTCGAACGAGAGAGTCGTGACGGCCAACATCCGGTCGCCAGGGCCAAGGCCGGGTTCCTGCCGCATGGACAACAAGAAGTTCGTGAGCGCGGAGTGTGGGATCTCGACACCCTTGGGCTTTCCCGTGGAGCCCGACGTGTACAGCACGTAAGCAAGATCGGAAGGACCCGCCTCCCGCAGCATCAAGTCCTCTCCGCTCCGTGCTGCAATGATCTGTCGGTCGCCATCGAGATCGATCACGGACATTCCGTTGCACGGCAGCGACTCGTGAAGCCCACGATGTGCGACGAGCACCCGCATCCTGCTGTCTTCCATCATGAAGCTCAGCCGTTCGCGAGGAAACGACGGATCCAGCGGGACATAGGCACCCCCCGCCTTGAGGATGCCCAACAGCGCGACGATCATATCCACCGACCGCTCGGTGCAGAGCCCCACGAGCACGTTAGGTCCGACGCCGTTCCGTTCGAGATGATGGGCCAGCTGGTTGGCTCGACTGTTCAGCTCCTGGAACGTCAATTCCTGCTCTCCGACGACGAGCGCGGTCCGCTCGGCGCTCTCCCGCGCTTGCCGCTCGATCAATGCATGGACGCAGCGGCCGCCGTCGGGAAACGCGACGGCCGTATCGTTCCAACCGGTGAGCACTTGCCGTCGCTCCTCATCGGACAACATTGAAACCCGGCTCACCGGGAGCTCAGGTTCACGGGACAGCGCATCGAGCAGCTGATGGAAATGGCCTCCCATGCGAACAATGGTGGAGCGCTCGAAGAGGTCGGTGCTGTACTCGATCAAGAGACTCAGCCCGTCCTGTCCCTCCGACACATAAAAGGTCAAATCAAATTTCGAGGTGCCGGTGCCCACTTTTTGAAGCCCCGTCACATTGGAGGCTTGGGAGGCGGCCTCTGCGTTATTGAGAATGAACATGACCTGGAAAATCGGCGAGTGACTCGCCGTTCGCTCAGGAGCCATTTCGGCGACCAGCTGCTCGAATGGCAGATCCTGATGCCCATAGGCACCAAGCGCTCTCTCCCGCACTTGACCGAGAAGGCTCCGGAAGCTGGTATCGGCTGCAAATGTTGATCGCAAAACCACCGTGTTCAAAAAGAGGCCGATCAGTCCTTCGGTCTCACTGCGGGTACGGCCGGAAATCGGTGTGCCGACGGCGACATCGTCCTGCGCCGCGTATCGATGCATTAACGTCATGAACCCCGCCATCAGTGTCATGAACAGCGTGGTGTGCTCTTGTTGACCGATGGCCTTGAGCCGTTTCAGCAGCTGCTGGGGCATGGCGAACACTTCGGTCGCGCCCCGAAAACTTTGTGAGGCTGGACGCGGCTTGTCCGTCGGCAGGTCCAAAAGCACCGGCGTTCCAGCGAGATCGGCCTTCCAGTAGTTCAACTGTCTAGCCAACACGTCTCCCTGCAGCCATTTCCGCTGCCACCGCGCGAAATCGGCATATTGAATAGGCAAGGGCGGCAGGTCCGGCGGTCGGCCCTCACGGGCGGACTCGTAGAGCGTCTTCAGTTCCTTTTGGAGGACCTCCATTGACCACTCGTCCGCCACAATGTGGTGCACCGTCAGCACCAGCATATGCGCGCCGGCCAATTGGATCAGCAGGGCGCGGAACAATGGCGCCTGCGTCAGATCGAAGACCGTTCGGCCTTCGCTCTGCGCGAGATGGATCCAGGCAGCCTCTTGGTCCGCCTCCGGAATCTGGCGGAGGTCGCGGAACGTCAGAGCGACTTGCACCTCCGGACCAACGACTTGCACCGGGAGTCCGTCATTGACCGTAAAGATCGTCCTCAGCATCTCATGGCGTCGGACCAACGAATTCAGGGCCTCCGTCATGGCCGGCTGATCCGCGATGCCGGCAAAGTGCATGAAATCCACGATATTGTAGGCGGGACTTTCCGGTGCCAATTGATGCAGAAACCACATTCGCTCCTGCGCAAACGAGAGTGGAACAGGCCCATGGTCGATGCTGCGCTCAATCGATCCCGGTTCCGTCTCCGTGTGCTGCCGACCTTCGAGCGCCTTGGCAAGGGCCGCAATGGTCGGAGTGGCGAAGAACGTCCGTGGTGCGAGGGTCACCGAGAAGATGTCACGAATCTTCGACACAGCGCGAATCACCAGGAGGGAGTGACCGCCCAGATCAAAGAAGTTGTCATGGATACCGACTTGGGCGATCTTGAGAACGTCGCACCAGATCGAAGCTAGCGCTTGCTCCGTTTCCGTCCGTGGAATTCCCGTGCCTTGCGGCGCAGCAGCAGCCGGTGAAAACGCCGGCGCCGGAAGCGCCGCGCGGTCGATTTTGCCGTTGGACGTCAGCGGCATTTTTTCCAGCGCAACGAAACTGGCGGGCACCATGTAGGACGGCAGGCGGTCGAGTAAATACTTCCGCAATACGGGAACTGCAATGATGTTGGAATCCCCCGCAGGCACGATGGCGCCAGGCGCCGGACCCGTTGGACTGATCGCCAGCCGGCCTTTGGGAGACGGCCGGATGGCGTATACATAGCAGAGCTCCGTTTTCCTCAGGAGAGGGTCCTGCTCCACATGCGTTTCGTACCCATGGCGGGCCAAGAGCTCCGTAATGGGAGCGAGATTCTCCTTGAGATCGACCTCAATCACCAGCTGACGGACTTTCTGCCAATCGGAGTCGCTAAGGCCGTGAAGCACGTCAAGCT
>JBKPKC010000012.1:0-5403 GCA_046765595.1 Nitrospirota bacterium | reverse complement strand
CTTCAGCACATTGCCTCCGTCCAATTCGGGGACATCAGTCCTGGCAGGGTCGTGAATACCAAGGAAATCGCCGAAGAATACAACATCCCTCTTGAACTGCTGGCCAAAGTGCTTCAAGCGCTCTCCAAGAACGGCATGATCGAAAGCCACAACGGTCCCAAAGGCGGTTATCTGCTCGCTCGAAGCGCCGGGGACATAACGATCGCCCAAATTTTAGAAAGCATTGAAGGACCCCTCGGAATCACCGATTGTTCCCACGAGAAAGAAGGCGAATTTTGCATGCAACGAGAACATTGCAATATTCGCACACCGTTGTTGAAGGTGCAGGACAGCATCTATCAACTGCTGAACAACATGACACTGCAGGACATGTTGGGCGGGACCCCGCTGATCACCATTCAGTCACCGACCGCACAAGGAGCAGAACGATGAAGTTCCCGATCTTTTTGGATAACCATTCCACGACGCCGATGGATCCTCGCGTGCTGGAGACCATGCTCCCCTATTTTGTCGAGAAATTCGGCAACGCTGCCAGCCGCAACCATGCGTTCGGGTGGGCGGCCGAAGAAGCGGTTGAATCGGCGCGGAAGCAAATTGCCCGCCTCATCAAGGCCGATCCGAAGGAAATCGTGTTCACCAGCGGTGCCACGGAATCGGACAATCTGGCGCTCAAAGGCGTCCTGGAAATGTACAAGGAGAAGGGCAATCACATTATTACCTGTTCGACAGAGCATCGAGCGGTGCTTGATACGGCGAAGTCGCTAGAGGCCAAAGGGCTGGCGACCGTTACCTATCTCCCCGTCGATAAACAGGGCATGGTGAATCCCCAGGACGTCCGAAACGCCATCACCGACAAGACCGTCCTCATCTCCGTGATGCTGGCCAACAACGAAATCGGCACGATCAACCCCGTGCAAGAGATCGGCAAGATCGCGAAAGAAAAAGGTGTGTTGTTTCATTGCGACGCCACGCAGGGCGTCGGGAAAATTCCGGTGGACGTCCAGGCCATGGGCATCGACCTCATGTCGTTTTCGGCCCATAAGATTTACGGGCCGAAAGGCATCGGCGCGCTCTATGTTCGCAAGAAGAATCCTCGCGTGCGGATTGCCGCTCAAATCGATGGGGGCGGGCATGAACGCGGGATGCGGTCAGGCACGTTGGCGGTTCCTCTGATCGTCGGTTTTGGGAAGGCGTGTGAGCTCTGTGAGCAGGAAATGCCGTCAGAGTCGGCCCGCCTGTCGAAAATGCGCGATCGCCTGCAGTCAGGCATCATGGCCGCCCTCGAAGAAACATATCTTAACGGCCATCCCACCAATCGGTTGCCGGGCAATCTGAATATCTCCTTCGCGTACGTGGAAGGCGAATCGCTCTTGATGGGCATGAAGGAAATCGCCCTGTCCTCCGGCTCGGCTTGCACCTCCGCGACCTTGGAACCTTCTTACGTGCTCCGCGCTCTCGGCGTCGGAACCGAACTGGCACATTCATCGATCCGCTTCGGTTTGGGCCGGTTCAACACAGAGGAGGAGATTGACTATGCCATCAAGAAGGTTATCGAGATTGTCACGAAGCTCCGCGAAATGTCCCCGCTGTACGAAATGGCCAAGGAAGGGGTCGATCTGAAATCCGTTCAATGGGCGGCGCACTAGAACAACAAGCATTGCAGATGTCGAATCTCACACGTCACATTTTCGGAGGCTATCATGGCGTATAGTGACAAGGTCGTTGATCATTTCAACAATCCCCGCAACATGGGAAGTTTTAAAAAGGATGAAGACGGCGTCGGGACCGGGATGGTCGGCGCGCCGGAATGCGGCGACGTCATGAAGCTGCAGATCAAGGTCCAGAACGACACGATCGTGGATGCAAAGTTCAAGACCTTCGGCTGCGGGTCGGCGATCGCGAGTTCCAGCCTGGCCACCGAGTGGCTGAAAGGTAAGACGCTGGACGAGGCACAGAAGATCAAGAACACGGACATCGTACAGGAGTTGAACCTGCCGCCCGTCAAGATCCACTGTTCCGTGCTGGCGGAAGATGCGATCAAGGCCGCATTGGCCGATTACCAGAAGAAGGCCGAAAACAAGTAGCGGCAGGCAACGGCACGGAGGAAAGGAGCGCCTCATGGATAACACGAACACTGAGACCCAGACCCCGGCGATTACTCTGACGGAGGCGGCGATCCAGGAAGTCAAGCGCCTGATCAACGTCCAGGGCATCACGGACGGCGGGCTCCGTCTCGGGGTCAAAGGTGGCGGCTGCTCAGGCCTGAGCTATACGATTAACTTCGACGAGAAGATTGGGCAATACGACCAGGTCTATGACTTCGACGGCGTCAAAGTGATCGTCGACGCCAAGAGCGCGATCTACCTCCAGGGGACGCAGCTCGATTACCATAAAGATCTGATGGGCGGGAATTTCAAGTTCGTCAATCCCAACGCGAATAAAACGTGCGGCTGCGGGGAATCCTTCTCCGCCTAACGCCGAGATCGCAGAGCCCATTTCCTGCAGGCATGGCAGAGTCGCCATGCCTGTTTTGTCAGAACCGACAGCGGACGACCATGGATCATTCGCACGTACACAGCACCGGACGCCGAGAACTGCAGATGGCCAGGAGCATGTGCTGGCACTGCCAATCGGAAGTCGCGGGCGAGTACTTCTGCGAGCGCTGCGTCAAGGTCCAGCCGGTCTCGAAAGAGGCCGACTATTTCACGTGCCTGGGCTTCCCTCGCCGCCTGAAGATCGATCTCCAAAAGCTTGAAACGAAATTTTACGAGCTGAGTCGGGCGTTTCATCCGGATTTCTATCAAAATAAGAGCGACACGGAACAGGCGATTAGCCTCAGCAATGCCGCGACCCTGAACACCGCCTACCGCACGCTCAAAGATCCGATCCACCGAGGCGAATATCTTCTAGATCTCGAGGCGGGAGCCGTGAAGGAAATCAGGACCTCTCCGCCCGCCGATCTGTTCGAAGAGATTCTCGAACTCCAAGATACGATTGAGGAGTACCGATCATCGGACCAGTCGTCGGAAAGCGGACGGAAACTCCGCGAACAACTGCAACGGGAACAGCAGACGTTGGAACGGAGAAAGCAGGATATGGAGGCGCAGCTTGAGCGCCTGTTCGTCGAATGGGACAGCTTACAAGATCAAGGTGAAGCCACGAGCCAAAGCCGGGCCGAGCGCGACCGTCTGCTGAAGCAGATGCGGGAAATTCTCTCGAATCGCACGTACGTGAAGTACATCGTCGACGACCTCGTCACCACCATTGGATAGTCATGGCACGTATTGTTGGAATTGATCTCGGAACGACCAACTCGCTCGTCGCGTACATGAAAGAGGGTGTGCCGACGGTCATCCCGGGACGGGGCGGCCGGGCCATGGTACCCTCGGTCGTGGCGATGACCGATAACGGCTTGATTGTGGGTGATTCCGCGAAGGAACACCTCACGCGCAATCCGGAACGAACTGTCTATTCGATCAAGCGCTTCATGGGAAAAGGATTGGCCGATGTGCAAAATGAATTGGCCTACTTCCCCTACTCGCTGACCGAGCAGGGAGGGGTCATCCGGATCAAGCTGGGCGAAAAATCCTATTCGCCGCCGCAAATTTCCGCGATGATTCTAAAGGAACTCAAGCAACGAGCCGAAGCTCACCTCGGCGAGGCCATCTCCAAAGCCGTCATCACCGTACCGGCATACTTCAACGACAGCCAGCGACAGGCGACCAAGGATGCGGGCATGATTGCCGGCCTTGAAGTGGTACGGATTATCAACGAACCGACTGCCGCGTCGCTCGCCTACGGGTTGCAGGAAAAAACGCAGGGCACAATTGCGGTCTATGACCTCGGAGGCGGCACCTTCGACATTTCCATCCTGAAGCTCAAGAACGGAATCTTCGAAGTCCTGGCGACCAACGGCGACACCCATTTGGGCGGCGATGACATGGACCGGCGGATCGCGGACCTCTTTCTGGGAGAAATACGTGAGCGCTTCGGCGTGGATCTTCTTACCCATCCGGACCACATGCAGAGCGTCCGCCTCGAAGCGGAACGGGCGAAGATCCGGCTGTCCGATTCCCAGAAGACGGAAGTCTCCATCGACCTGCCGGACGGCAAAGGCCGATTTACCCGTGAACTGACGCGCGATCAATTGGAATCGCTCACGACAGATATCGTTGAACGCACCTTAGGGCCCTGCCGGCTGGCATTGAAAGATGCGGGACTTGCGCCCGAGGCCATCGACGAAGTGGTGCTGGTGGGCGGATCCACACGCATGCCGCTCGTGCGTCAGCGCGTGCAAGCGCTGTTCGGCAAACAACCTCATTGCCATCTAAATCCCGACGAAGTCGTGGCGTTGGGCGCGGCCGTTCAGGCCGATATTCTTACCGGCGGGACGACCGACATGCTGCTCTTGGATGTGACCCCCCTGTCGCTGGGTATTGAGACGATGGGGGGGGTCATGAGCAGTCTCATCAGACGGAATACGACCATCCCGGCCAGCGCCAAAGAGATGTTTACGACCTACGTCGACGGACAGACCGGCGTCGACATTCACATTCTCCAGGGCGAGCGTGAACTGGTAAAAGACAATCGGAGCCTTGCGCGATTTCGCCTCAAAGTTCCGCCGCTGCCGGCTGGAGTCCCGCGCATTGAAGTCACGTTTTTGATCGATGCCAACGGCATTTTAAACGTCAAAGCCACCGACATGCGGGCCGGCCAAAGCCAATCCATCGAAGTGAAACCGTCGTACGGGTTATCCGACAGTGAAGTCGAGCGGATGATCGAAGATTCCTTCAAGTTCGCGCAGGAAGACGTCAACGCCCGCAAATTGATCGACGCGCGTCTCGAGGCAGGCGCCTTGATCGCGACCACTGAAAAGTCGCTGGCGGACGGCGGCAGGCTGATCAGCCAGAAAGACGCCGGGGCCGTGCGGCAGGCCCTCTCCGCCTTGAATAGCGCGAAAGACGGCAACGATCCCAAAGTGATTCGCGCGCGCATGGCGGAACTCGAGCAGTCGGCGAAGCCGTTATCGGTTGCGATGGTTGAGGATTCGCTGAAGCGCGGGCTTCAAGGCAAGAAAGTATCGGAAGTGACGAAGAGCTAACACCCGCGAGGCCGGCAGGAGCCGCGGGCAAGGAGTCGGGACATGGACCTGAAGTGGCAGGATACCGAAGACATCGCGATCCGGCTGGTGGAAGAGCACCCTGAAACGGATCCTTTGACCATCCGTTTTACCGACATGCACGCATGGATCGTCGCTCTGCCGGATTTCAAGGACGACCCCAAGAAATCAAACGAAAAGATCCTCGAAACCATTCAGATGGCCTGGCACGAGGAGTACCAAGACTCGAAATCCTGAGCGTTCCTTCCGCCTGTCCAACCTATTCCGGCTGATCGATTTTGTAG
>JBKPKC010000011.1:0-3251 GCA_046765595.1 Nitrospirota bacterium | reverse complement strand
TTCCCGAACCCCCGACGGGTGAGGCGCCGCGCAAGGCCAAGGTGGCGAAGAATTGGAAGGAGGTGCGCAAGAAACTTTAACGGGCGACCGGTTGCCTTCTTGCTCGCCCAACGCGCACACCCTCGTATTCTCAGAAAGGGGTGCTCGTTGAAGCGCGCAGTGAAGGGCAAAACGGTCACCCGCTGGTTTGGATCATTTGCGCACGAAATAGGGGGATACACAGCTAAGACCAGTTACCCAGAGAGCCGATCGGTCTCCTTCCTTTTGATCCCGGCTTTCCTTATTATGGTGCCGTTGCAGGATCGTCACACCCATCTGTTAAGGCTCTCCAGATCATGAAAGCAAAGTCTGTCTTTTCCTGCCAGGCCTGCGGACATCAATCTCCGCGGTGGCTCGGTCGATGTCCCGACTGCGGCGGCTGGAACACCATGAAAGAAGAGCGGCAGGCTGCCACCGGCAAAGGGCGGCCGATTGCGTTGAACACCCTGCAAGCGAAGGCGACGCCGATTGGAGAAATCGAAGTCGTCGGCGAAGACCGGCGACTGACGCGGATCGGTGAATTCGACCGTGTGTTGGGCGGCGGGGTGATTCCGGGTGCCGTGGTTTTGATCGGCGGCGATCCGGGAATCGGCAAAACCACACTCCTATTGCAGGCGTTGCCGCGATTGGCGTCAAGCGCCCAGCCGGTGTTGTATGTGTCCGGCGAGGAATCTCCGCGCCAGATCAAAATGCGCGGACAGCGCCTGGGAGTCGAGCATCCGCATCTGCTGATCCTGGCCGAAACGTCGCTCGAGGAGATTCTGAAAGCTGTGCAGGCCATCCAGCCGGCCGCAGTCGTCGTCGATTCGATTCAGACTGTCTATACGGAACAACTGACGTCGGCCCCCGGCAGCATCAGTCAGGTGCAAGAGGTCTCGGGCCAACTCATGTGGTTTGCCAAGCGCGCCGGCGTGCCCGTCTTCATTATCGGACATGTGACCAAGGAGGGAGCGATTGCGGGACCGCGATTGCTCGAGCACATCGTCGACACGGTGCTCTATTTCGAAGGCGATAAAGGTCACAGTTACCGCATTCTCCGGGCGGTCAAGAATCGTTTCGGCTCCACGAATGAGATCGGCGTGTTCGAAATGAAGGATTCGGGGCTCGAAGAAGTCGCCAATCCGTCACAGCTGTTCCTGGGCGAGCGCGCTCAGCGGAGTACGGGCTCGGTCGTGGTATCGAGCCTCGAAGGATCCCGTCCCATCCTCGTTGAATTGCAGGCCTTGGTCTCGGCGACGAGCTATGCGATGCCGAAGCGGATGGCCAACGGCGTGGAGTTGAACCGGGTCTCGCTGTTGCTGGCCGTCATGGAAAAGCGGTTGGGGATGCACCTTTCGGGACAGGACGTTTATGTCAATGTCGTGGGCGGCATGCACATCGACGAGCCTGCCATCGATCTCGGCATTGTCGCGGCGGTGACCTCCAGCCTGCGCGAAGTGGCGATCGAGCCTGCCTTGCTCGTCTTGGGGGAGGTGGGACTTGGAGGGGAAGTCCGCGGCATCAGTCAGGCGGAACTCCGGATTCGTGAAGCCGCGAAGATGGGCTTCAAGCGCTGTCTCTTGCCCGAGCGGAATCTGGCCAAGCTTGAACCGGTCGAGGGAATGGAGCTCGTGGGAATCAGCGAAGTGGGGGAGGCCTTGGATGTGGTCCTGGCCTAGGCCGCCGGCACCCTGCTCGCGCCTTGCATCGCTCGTGTTCGCCTGCCTGCTCGCCGCAGCCTGCACGGCCCCGGAGCCGCGCGAGGATCTCCGGCTGAAACAGGCGACGGCCGACGAGTTGACGGCGATCCTTCGCCAGCGGGAGTCAGCAATCCAGACGATGAAAGGCCTCTTCAGCGCCAAAGTGCGGGGCGGCATCATTCCGATTGCGACGCGCGTGGAAGGGACCATGTACTATCGACGTCCGAATGCCATGCGGCTGCGTGGTTTCACGGCCATCGGCAGCGAGCTTTTCGAATTTGTGCAGGCCGACGATCAGTTCACCTTGCGGCTTCCAACGATGGGCCGTGTGCTGTCAGGACATCCCGCTGACATGAGCGAAATGGGGAAACTCGCCAGGCCGTTCCAATTGAGCGTGTGGGCCATGCGAGGCGTACTCGGAACCGGCACCATCGGTGCCGACGAGACGGCCCGGCTGGTCGAGGAGGGGGATCAATATCGTCTCGACATCTCCGGACCGACGGCGGCAGGAGGGTCACTCATCCATCGGCGGCTGTGGTTCGATCGGCAGACGCTTCTGGTCGTCAAGGAAGACCGTTTGACGGACACGGGCGACATCGACGCGACGATCCAATATGACGATTTCCGTGCGGTCGGGGAACCGGATGCGCTTTCGCCGGCCGCCGGCGGTCGTTTGCTGCGCCCCTTCAAGATTATGCTCGAGGATGGCCGGGGGCAGGGAAGCGTCCAGGTGACGTTCCATGAGCTGATCCCGAATGCCACTCTCAAGCCGAGCGAGCTCGCACAGGGCTAAACACGCACCGGTGTCTGCGTAAAGCGTGTGATCAGCCCGTACGGATGGCTCGCGGGAATAGGCGCATGAAGGTTCTTGCAGTCGAAACTGCGACATCATGGCAAAGCGTCGCCATTCTGAGCGGGGAGCAGGTGCTTGCGCGGTGTGATCAGCATGCAGCCGGCTCCCACGCCCGGCTGTTGCTGCCTACCATCGATCGACTCTTCTCGGAAGTCGGCCTCGTGCCGGCACAATTAGACGGGTTAGCGGTGTCCATCGGGCCGGGATCGTTTACCGGCCTCCGCGTCGGTCTCGCCACCGTCCTCGGCATCCGTACGATCACCCGGCTGCCTCTGGTTGTCGTGCCGACGCTCGAAGGCATGGCGTGGAACCTGCGCGATGCCACGCTTCCCCTCTGTCCGGTGATCAACAGCAGACGTGGCGAGCTCTACTGGGCGCAGTTTCGATGGCAGGGCAAGGATCGTCTTCACCGGCTCATGCCGGAGCAGGTCGGCACGCCGGAAGCCTTGGGTGCTCAACTCGCCGGCGAAGTCCTCTTGTTTGGTGAAGGATGGGAACATGAAAAGGCGGCGATCATGGCGGGCGCGGCCTCCCGGGCCGTCCTCACGGAAGCCCATGCGCAGATGAGACCGTCGGCGGTCTCGGTCGGCTTGGCGGGTCTCCTCCGGCTGTCCCGCGGCGAGCAGACAGGCCTTGGAGTCAGCCCCCTCTACATCCAGCGGCCGGAAGCCGAGCTGAAG
>JBKPKC010000010.1:0-2946 GCA_046765595.1 Nitrospirota bacterium | reverse complement strand
ATGTCAGATAGACGGAAATTACCGAAGTGTGCGGTCCCGTATTCGGATTGAAGAGTGAGGACCGGCCTTGCGCCAGCACGCCGGTACTGGAGACGATGGTTTCGAGCTCACCGGCAGGAATGTTCGCACGCAACACACGTTCGACCTCAGCGACCTGTTGCTCCGTCTTTTCGACCCGCTGACCGACGGGGGCGCGAAGCACGATGCGGAATTGGCTCTCGTCGGAGACAGGGAGAAACTCGGTGCCGATTTTCGGCACTAACGCCAGGGACGCGGCGAAGATCACCAGAATGCCGATGATAAACAACTTGCGATGGCCCAGTACCCAGCGAAGAGAATCTTCGAAACCCCGATCCAACGACTCGTAGCGGGTTCGGCTCCACTCCATGACTCGAACGAACCAGCGGGGCATCGAGCGGTGGGCTTCCTGCTCGGGCTTGAGAAATTTAAAGCAGAGCGCCGGCGTCACAGTCCGCGATACGAAAAAGGACGTGAACAGGGCGATCGCAATGGTTAGCGTTAGCGGGATGAGCAGAAGCCGTGCGATGCCCACGACGAAAAAGATCGGCAGAAAGACCACGACGGTCGTGACCGTTGATGCGAAAATCGGCATCGCCACTTCCCGGGCGGCGTCCAGAATGGCGTCCCAGCGACGCGGGTTTGCATTGAGATGCCGCTGGATATTCTCCAGTTCGACGATCGAGTCGTCGACCAGGCGTCCGATGCCCAAGGCCAAGCCTCCCAACGTGAAGACGTTCAAGGTCTGACCGGTGAAGAACAGCACGATGAATGTCACCATGATGGACAGGGGAATGGCGACGGAAATGATGACGGTGCTCGTCAGGTTGCGGAGAAAGATTAAAATGACCGCCGCCGCGAGCAGCGATCCATGCAACGCCTGCTCGACGAGGTTGCCGATCGACTGGCGGATGTAGACCGATTGATCGAACGAGATGCCGAGCTGGACTCCAGGAGGAATCCCGATCATCTTCGGCAGCGCCGCGCGCAGCGCATCGACGACCTCGACCGTGTTGGCGATGGGTTGTTTGTTGACGCGCAGATAGACTGCCCGCTTTCCATCGGTTCGAACGACGTTCGTTTGAATATCCGAGGAATCGCTCACGGTGCCCAGGTCGCGAACGCGGACCGGATTGCCCTGCTGGTTCACTTTCACGATGACGTCCTGAATCGGCTCTACCGTGCGGAACTGATTGTTGGTGAACACGTTGTAATCGAGGTTGCCGGCCTTAATATCGCCCGAGGGCAGGATGAGATTCGCGGCCTTTACCGCCTTCACGACGTCCAGGATCGACAAGCCTCTGGCATTGAGCAGCGCCGGATCCAGATTAATGTTGATCTGCCTGATCTTGCCGCCTTCGACCGTGGCGGCTGCCACGTTGGCGATCTGTTCGATCTGGGGAGCGATGGTGTTGAAGGCCAGATCATAGAGCGCACGTTCATCGAGGTCGTCACTCGACACGGTGACGAAGGAGACGGGAATGTTGGAGACGTCGAACTTGACGATGAACGGCTGGAGAATGCCCGGCGGCAGGCTATTGAGGATCTGGGTGATGCGCTGCATCACCTCCATCTGTCCGACGTTGATGTCGGCGCCCCAGTTGAACCAGATCTGCACCGCACCAATCCCTTGCTTGGCGAACGATTCGACGTGCTCGACGTTCGAGGCGGAGCTGACGGCCTTTTCAATGGGATAGACCACGCTCTGTTCAATGTCGAGAGGCGGGGCGCCCTTGTAGATGACGCCGACGAAGGCGACGGGTACCTGGATGTTGGGGAATAGGTCAACCGGCAAGCGATTCAGCGAGGTGGCTCCCAGGACGACCATGGCCAGGGACAGCATCAGAATGCCGATGCGATTGCGTAAGGCGAGAAGGGTGAGCCACATGCTTCAACGACTCTTCATTGGGAGGGGAAGGCTGACCGGATCACCCGCCACCCTTGACGGGAACGAGCGGCTCGGTTTGAACCGGCGTGCCGTCATGCACGAGGTCCTTGCCTGACACGATCACCTGCTCGGAACCTGCGAGGCCTTTGGTGATTTCCACCCGGTTTTCATCCCGGACGCCGATTTGCACCGGAACGCGCTCGGCCTTTCCATCGCGCACGACGTACACATATTGTGCGTCCTCGAGCCGGCTGACGGCGTCGATCGGGATTTGCAGCGCATTCTGATGATTGCCCACCAGGACCTCCACCCGCGCGAACATCCCCCCCTTGAGCAGACGGTCCTTGTTGGAGAGATCCACTTCGACCGTCATGGTCCGGGTCGCCCGGTTCAAGGCCTGCACCACACGTGTGACGGTGCCCTGGAACACACGGTCCGGATATGCCTCGGCGCGGATCTCGGCCTTTTGCCCGATTTGCACCAACGGCACATCCTTTTCGACGACCTCAATCAGCGTCCGGACAGTGGCCACGTCGTGCAGGCTGACAATGCCCCGGGATGTCGTGGAGTTGGCGGTAGCGGCTCCTGTCACGTAGGCCCCTAAGTCCAAATTCCGTTCCGCCACGTATCCGGAGAACGGCGCGCGTATGTACGAGTAGGCGAGGTTGGTTTCGGCCTGGGCCAGGGCGACCTCCATCTGCTTGACCTGTGCCCTTAGAGATTCCAACGCGGCGACCGCGGCGTCCAAGTTCACTTCGGCGTTGTCCAAATCCTGTTGCGAGACGAACTGCTGCTTGATGAGCGCCTGCATACGGTCGAGGCTGAGCTTGGCATTTCGAACGGACGCCTCCTGCTGGGTCACTTTTGCTGTCGCAGCAGCCACGTTCGCCTTCGCTTGATTGACCGCATGGAGATAATCCTGATGATCGATTTCCACCAGCAATTGATTGGCCTTCACGAAATCGCCCTTATCGACGTACAGTTTCGCAATGTAGCCGTCCACCCGGGAAAAGATGTTGACCACCTGATTGGGCGTGATG
>JBKPKC010000009.1:0-4243 GCA_046765595.1 Nitrospirota bacterium | reverse complement strand
TCGTTATATCGTGCCGCGCCGCGCCGGAAGAGGCGTATTTGATAATCCGGGTAGACGCCGGCGTGCCGCACCCAGGCTCCATAAAAATGATTCCTCCGCGGAATTTCGTAGGCGACCGGATCACCCGGCTTCCAGCGCGCGGTCCGGGATAGAATTTCCTGTTGTAGAGAGGCGGGAATGCGTTCATCCGCGTCGACAATCAGGATCCATTCCGTCGAGACCTGGTCCATCCCGTAATTTTTTTGCGGGCCGAATCCCGGCCATGGCCGGACAAATACCTTCGCCCCGGCGGCCTGCGCAATCTCGGCCGTCCGGTCGAGGCTTTCGGCGTCGATGACCACACGGTCGTCGGTCCAGCGAAGGGAGTTCAGGCAATCGCCGATATTCTCCGCTTCATTCTTGGTGATCACGACGCAGCTTATCGAGGCCATGCCCTCACCCCACGCAGAGAAACATCCCTCATCTCAGTGGACACAGGTCATCCACGAAACCCTCGGCGGCAGACCTCTCGATAGAACCGCCAGTTGAGCCAGCGATTGTATCTCGTTCCCCACCGGCGGGCGGCAGTTACGCGCGCACTCATCACCGACGGATGCCGGCCATGAAATTCCTTCAAGACGGCATAATCGTCGTACTGAAAGGCGTCTTGCTTATACAATACGGCCTGCCCGGGAGGCGGCGCGTCGCCATGATACACCGCCACCTGCTCCTTCACTTTGGCCAGCATGGTTTTAGGATCTTTCACCCACCCGTAATGAAACATCCTCGCGCCTGAATACGCGAGCCATTCTTTCGGGCCGCTCTGTAGATAGTGCTGCGTCGCCGTGAGATGAAATCCGACGGCATCGCCGCAGGATTCGATCTCTCCGTTGTTCCGGATGATCCGGACCGCTTTGTGATAAAACCAGGGATTCGTCGACCAATAATCGGCGATGAAATGCAGATAGCGGAACAGCAGCCCTTTGATCATCGGGTTCCCGGCGTGTTCGGCCATCGACCGGCGTAACGCCGGCAGATCGTCTTCGTGCAGCACCTCATCGGCTTGAATGTAGAAGGCCCACTCTCCCTTGCAGTGACTGAGGGCGATGTTGGTCTGCTGCGAATAGATCAGGCCGTCCTTCCGCAGCGATTCGTCCCAGACCGACTCGATGATCTTGATCCGCGGATCGCGGATCGAGTCAATCAGCTCGAGCGTGCCGTCGTCGCAGCGGCCGACATTCACGATGAATTCATCGCACAGCGGCAGTGCCGACCGGATCGATTCGACGACCGGATAGTCGTATTTCACCACGTTCCGGCAAAACGTGAACCCGCTGACCTTCATCGCTTCTCAACGGGGTTCTGGCGCCATGGTTCGTTGCGGGGGCTCATCGCTTGGTCAACTCCCATAACTTCGCGTATTTCATGAATGTGTAATAGCCATACAGGCTCGAAAGAATCAACCCCGGCATGCCGTCCAGAAAGCCTCGGCGCAGGCCATACATCTTGAGGAAGGCGCCGATGGGATGCGTCAGCAATTGATGTGACTCAAAACAGCGTCCCTCGTCCACCATGCGCCGCGCCATGAGATCGGAGTACCGGTCCTGTTTGGCGAGATAATGGTCGATGTCCCGAAAGGGATATTGCAGCGCCGGCTCAGACAGGTAACCGACCGTTCCGTCGCAATCGAAGCTCTCGTGCACGAGCTCCTGGCGGTACCGGAAACGGCCCTTGCGAAAGAGCTGTGGCTGACGGTAGTCGGGATACCAGCCGCAATGGGCGATCCACCGTCCAAGGAAAAAGTTTTTGCGGGGAACAAAGTACGCGTCGGCCGCGCCGGGTTGCGCGAGAAGGGCGCGGATTTCTTTTTGCAAGCCCGGCGTCATCCGCTCATCGGTATCAAGGCTGAAGATCCAGTCGTGCGAACAACGGGCCACCGCCTCATTGCGGAGTGCGCCGAAGCCCGTGAACTCGACCTGATAGACCTTATCGGTGAACTCGGCGGCAATGGCCGCGGTCCGGTCGGTGCTGTGCGAATCCACGACGATCAGTTCGTCGGCCCAGCCCCTGACCGAGTCCAGACAGGCCCGGACGTTGGGCTCATCGTTGTACGCGATCACGTAGACGGACAACGCGACAGGACGGTCCATCACAGCTTTGAGCCGAATTCTTTCCACGACCAGATTTTGTTTTGATTCAGCGTCGTATTGGCGGCCACGTAGAGCGCCATAAGGCGTCGGTATCGGTGCGCGACCGTCGGATTCGTCGCATCCAGCACGACCGCCGGTTCATTCAAGTCGAGATCAGCTCGTCGCAGGGTGCGGCTGCGCAAGGAATAGAGCAACAGTCCCTCGTCGTCGGCCAATCCAATGAGGTCGTCATAGACGCTGCTCAAGAACGCCGTGTGGTGCTCGATACAGTTGGACGCCACGAGACAACTCAGGTCGCGGCCGAGTGACGCACTCAATCTGGGCGCCGTACCATTGAGTCCAAGAACCGTCGGCAACAGATCGACCTGGCTTGCTACGGTCGTGACGGTGCGGGGACGGTACGCGCCTGGCGCGCGCAGGCTGTCGTCGACCCATACGAACAAGGGCGTCATGAAATGGCCGGCCTGCCGCTCGAAATCACTGTGGCCGATTTTCTCGTGGCGTGCATGGTCCCCGAGAATGAGCACCATCGTATCTTGTAACAGGCCGTCGCGCTTCATGGCTGTCAGGACGCGCTCCAATTGCAGGTCGACATATCGCAGCGCGGCCAGATACCCGTCGGGATCGCTCCGCAGAGTCTGAATGTCCGGATGGGACGCGGCTGAGGCGGGAATGGCAAAGGGATGATGCGTGCCGATGGTCATGGCCAGAAGACAATACGGGCTCGCCTGCGAGCGGAGGGTCTCCACTCTCGTCCGCATCAAATCGAGCAGCGCGCCGTCCGGCCTGCCGAGGCCGGCGACTGCGCCGATTTCTTCCGCCGAGGCGGGGAATGAGGTGCGGTCGAAGAGGGCATGCAGCCCGTTCCTGGACATGAAGGTATGCAGGCGATTGATGTCGCGGTCGTAGCCGATGACCATTTCCGTTCGGTAGCCGCGCTCCCGCAGGATCGACGGGAGACAGGCGTAATCGTGCATGTAATGCGTTTTCATCGCCGCCGTCCCCTGGCGGGGATAGTACGAGCAGAGCGTCGAGAACAAGCCCCGCGCGGTCTGCACGCCGTTGGCAAAAAAATGTTCGAAGTAGACGCTGTCGTTTCTCAGGTGATCAAGGAAGGGCGTCACCTCGACGCCTCCGACGGTCTTATTGAGGTAGCGCCGGTCCAGGGCTTCGACAAAGATGATCAAGATGTTGGCCGGGCGGGCCAGCCGGACACCCGCTCCCTCTTCTGTCCGATGCACGAGCGGGTACTCGGCATGGGGGAAGACCGCCTTTGGTCCGACCACGTCCTGCGCCACACGGATGGCGTCTGCCAGCGGCATTTCATCGAACACCCGCCCCTGATCGCCTTTCCACTGGGCATCCAGCGCCGCACGCAAGCCTTCGCCGGCGTACAAGACGGGATTCTGGGCGAGCGTATAGTAGGCGGCGCTGCTGATGTCCGCAGCGCGAATGGCTTCAGGTCCCCGATGATGAAAGCCTGTCAATCCAACGGCGAGCGCAGCGAGCAGCATGAGATTGGAGAGCATCGACGGACCGGTCAGCCCGCTGAATCTGAGCCGGAGGCGCGCATAGCTGAGGTACCACGCCACAATTGCCGTCGTTTCACAGAGCAGGAAACCTAGCACCAGGCCGCCCCACTTGCCGCGATCCTCCAGCTCGGCGCCCGTTTGACCGGCCGCTTGAGATCCGACGACGCCCGTCTCCTTCCACTGAACCAGCAGATCGCCAAGATATTCAAAGAAGACGAAGTTCAGGCGCTGCTGGTTGTACCGGTAGTAGCCGATATCCAACAATAACAGGGTCACCAGGAGCAGCCCCGCCACCCAACCGGCCGTCGTGACGAGACGGCCGTAGGAATGCCACCATGCCATGCCGGCCGGGCGTCCCACCGCAGCCCACCACACGACATTGAAGACAACGGCGACGAGCGCAACGACGAGAACGGCGATGGTGGACGTGATCAAGTCGGCGCGGAAGCCGGTCCCGAACGTGTACACAAGCACCGCGATGCTGGGCGTCTCGGCATTGATGACGTCGAAAAGCAGAAACCACCGCTCCACTTGCTGGATCACCAAAAACAGCATCCACCAGAACACGATCCGCTGCTTCAC
>JBKPKC010000008.1:0-4076 GCA_046765595.1 Nitrospirota bacterium | reverse complement strand
CCCCTGTGCGTCCCAATACCGCAGGGTGAACTTCTCGAGATTGCTTACGATGACGCTGGCGCCTCCGTCGATCTGGCGGCAACCATCTCAAAATTCCCCGTTCATCCGGGCGGCTGTAATAGCGCACGCGATTCATGACGGCGGCAGAGGCTCCGGATGGTATGGATCGCCGCGCCGGCTCGACGAACGTCAACAAATTCCGCTGCCCGGCGCGGGCCAACGTGGCGAACTCGCACTCATCGTTCCAGCACATGCTTACCAGCTTGCCATCCGGCCATCCGCGTCCATCTTCGACCGTCAACGACGTCTGGCCGGGAACCGCTGGGGCGCTCGTATTCGTCATGAGGCCGCTGACATTGGCCATAAACTCCACAATGTCAGGGCGAACGACCGACAGCGATCCAGGGCCGGCAAGACGCAGCTCCTGCCCGAAGAGCTCAAGACCCAGCCGGACATCTTGCTGTTGGATGATCTCTACGTGCTGTCGCGCGAACTGGCGCTGGAAATAGACCACCGACTGGAGGGCGGCGGCGACCACGACCAGCCCCGCAGCCATCGCCGTTATCACTTCCACAAAACTAAAGCCCGACCGACTGGCCAAACGAGAGCCCTTCATTGCCGATTCTCCACGGTGCAATCTCAGGCTTAATGTCCCGCGAATGCCGAATGCGCGCGGAGAGTGGCAAGGCGTACTTCCCGCTCGTCCCCGCCGGCGACATAGAAACCGCGGGCTTCGATCACGACTGCGCCTGCACTGCTGATCGGTCCAGGACGATGAGGAGCCACGGTCCAGACGAGTTTCACTCCCTGTTGTTCAAACAGGGCTGAATAGATGCCGTCCCCTGCCGTGCGATCGCCGCCGGTGCCGTCATCGCGCATGATCGTCTCTGCGATCCCATCGTGATTGAGGTCGTCGAACAACAACAGGTCCCACGGCACCGCGTATTTCGCCTCGATCCTGGATTCCGCCATGGCCAATGCACGGACGGCCAGCGCATTCCGCCCCAACGTCTTGTCCGCAGCCTCAAAGGCTCCCATAGTGCCCACGATTCCCACGGAGGTCAGCGCCATTGCGACCATCACCTCTGAAAATGTCGCGCCTCGTTCATCACGACCTTGGCGCAGGATCATGAGATGACCACTCGTCCGGTGAGACTTACCGTGACTGTCGTGCGACGATGATCCCGATCGTACATAATGATTGTGCTGGCGCTTGCGGAACGGCCGCTTGGATGGAACAACAAGTCGGTACCCGCTGTGGGATCTTCGATGACGATGCCCTTATCGGCATAGCGATAGACGATCAAGACTGCTTCGGCATCCGCCTGCCGAAGCGTAATGGTTTGCGCTGAACGGTCGAATCGAATGAGCAGACGCTCCCGCCTCGCCATCGCCAGATGTCTCGCCATCCTCAGTGTTGACGCGATTTAAGCGACGGCGGTCCGTCCTTGTAGACGCGTCTGAAAGCCTTGGTAGGCTGGCGCCGCCATCACCGCGAGCATGCCCACGATGGCTGTGACGATGACCAGTTCCGTAAGGGTCTTTCCGGCGGATGTGGAGAGCTTGAACACGTGTTCCATGCCCTCGGCGTTTCCAAGACCTATGCCGAGGCCGTCAGGCGACAGGCGTTTGGCCATTCCGCGACTTCTCAACCAGTTGTGGGCAGTCCCGATTCGTTGTGATGCGCGGCCGTGGCGATGGAGGTCACTTTGGATACGGGGCAGGGGTCAACCAGATACAGCCTCAGAGATGCGGCTTAGAAGGATGGGGTCAATAACCGTTGATACCAGTCCACTAACGGTTGGGCAAAGAACATGGACACAAGCGCGCCGAAAACAAGGAAGGGACCGAACGGAATATATTCTTCGCGTTTCATAAACCGGAAAGCAATGAGGGCAATCCCGATGATCGACCCAGCCAACGATCCGATCATGATCGTCAGCAGGGCCGGTTTCCATCCCAAAAACGCCCCGACCATCGCGAGTAACTTGATATCCCCGCCGCCCATGCCTTCCTTGCCGAACAGATAAGGACTGGCCCAAGCCAGGGTCCAGAGAATTCCTCCTCCTACGACGACGCCGAGAAAGGCATTGACCGGTCCGACCGGCAATACCGTCGCTGCGCCCACAAGTCCCAGCACGATTCCAGGGACGGTGACGACATTGGGTATGATTTTATGCGACAGGTCAGTGCCGGTGACGACGAGCAAGGCCGAGAACAAGATACAATACAGGGCAGTGGTCCAAGTGGCGCCAAAGACCCAGAGAATGAGCAGGTACCCCGCTGCATTCGCCGCTTCGATCACCGGATACCTGAGCGGGATCGTGGCACGACAGTTTCGACAACGCCCGCGGAGCCACAGATAGCTCAGCACGGGCACGTTATCGAACCAGGCGATCGGCGCTCCACAGGAAGGACAGTGCGATCCCGGCCACACGATCGATTCGCCCCTGGGCAGCCGGTAAATGCAGACGTTCAAGAAGCTGCCGATCAAGGCGCCCAACACCGCGACGAAGCCATACCAGAACGCGTCAATCATATCGGCATCCACCGCTGGTATGTACCGACGAATCCGTAGGGGCAAAGGCTAAATAAGTACTTATACTAGGGCCATTGCGCATTGGTTTACATGACTTAGAGGACTTTCTATAATTTCTCACAGGACGCCGCGAACGTTCTCCCGGAAGGGCTTGATGCAGTATAGCCTAATCGATCCGCGATCAAAGGAGAACCAGAAACATGGCACGAACGGGAAGAGTGAGATCTCGGACCTCATTGGCCGATCTCGCCCCGCCGCCGCGTAAAAAGCGCCCGGAATCACTGACCAGCCGTGATCAAGAAATCAATCAACTGATCTGGGCCGGATTCAAAAATAACGACAACGGCCAGCGGCTGAAAATCAGTGTGAAAACCGTGGAAGCGCATCGGGCCAATATGATGAAGAAGATGCGCGTCTCGAATACGGCCCAACTCCTCAAGACGGCGATCCAAGGGAACATGATCCGCGTCCGCTAGGGCGCCCGTTTTTGCTGTCTTCGCTGCCGGACCCCTTCGAAGAGCGTGACCGCAACCGCAGCGGAGACATTTAACGATTCGACCTTCCCCTTCATCGGGATCCGGATCAGCCCGTCACAGTCCTGAGCGACGCCTCGGCGAATCCCCCCGCCTTCTCCTCCAAACACAAATGCAATCGGCCCTGTCATTTCGATGGCGGTGAATTCATGCGGCGCGGAAGGCTCGACTCCATAGATCCACAGGCCGGCCTCTTTCAATTCGTGGATGAGCCGTGAAAGGTTGACGACGCGCGTCACCATGATGTGCTCAAGTGCGCCTGCCGAAGTCTTCGCGACGACGGAGGTCAATCCGGCCGCCCGTCGCTCCGGAACAAAGACGCCGTGCACCCCCGCCGCTTCTGCCGTCCGAATGACGGCTCCGAGGTTGTGGGGATCTTCCACTCCGTCGAGAATCACCAGAAACGGCGGCTCACCCCTTTGCCGGGCCAGTTCGAGGACGTCTTCAGTGCTGCTATAGGCCTTGGCGGCGACAAAGGCAATGACGCCTTGGTGATTGCCGCCTGGGACCAAGCGGTCGAATGCCGGCGGCGGCTCCACATGGACGGGGATTTGTTGGGTCTTGGCCTGCTGCACCAGCTCGGCAAACTGGCGATCGGTCCGCTGGACGAGAAGACGTTGCAACGGCCTGCCGCCCCCGCGCAATGCCTCGCGAACGGCATGCAATCCGTACAGCAGTTCCGGCCGGTTATCGCTTCCAGCGGCTGGTGCCGTCGGGTTTGTCCTCGATGAGGATGCCCTGTGCCGCGAGTGATTTTCGGATTTCATCGGCTTTCGCGAAGTCCCTTCGTCTCCTCGCCTCGTTGCGTTCCGCAACTCTTTGGGTGACTTCTTCATCGGTCAATTGAGTGACAGCTCCCTCCAGGCCCGCAGGTTTGGAAGGGCCCCTCCTGAACTGCCACCGCTCGAGACCAAATAATCCAAAAACCTTACCAAGCTCCGCAAACGCCGCTCTGGCCTGAGCGCGCTTTTCTGTAGAGAGACCGCGTTCGACGAGTTTATTCA
>JBKPKC010000007.1:0-3689 GCA_046765595.1 Nitrospirota bacterium | reverse complement strand
CCGTCCCTCAGAGGGAGAGCCAGCTTCACGTACTCGGCGTGACTCTTTTCAACTGTTGGCTGCTTGTTCGCCCACGAGAAAGGAGGCGTATGATGAAATACTTTGTAGTCGCCTTACTAATGACAGCAGGCTGCACTCCGCATCCTTATACCGTATGCCGGGGCGAAGATTACTGCACGCCGGCCTTAAGCCATGAAGAAGCCATTCGAGCATCTGAGATCAAGAAAACTTGGCAGGACGAGAAATTGTACGTCAGGCCGGTCAGGAACAAGGAGGCGACCTAAGTCGTCAAGCGACCTACGGTGTCGGAACCGTCCGCGTGAGGTCCCGGGACCTCAGGCCGCTTTCCGTCTTGTCGTGTCGCTGAGTGCGGTAGAGACGAGCGGCGTCCGTTTCTGCTTCCAGCGGAAATACGCCATTTCCAACACACGGAAATGATTGTCGATGAAATGCAATTCCGCCTCACTGAATGTGCCGCCTTCGTAAAGCATGTTCCGCATGGCGACTGCGCATTCCGCAAAGCGCTTGGCAAAAGTACCGCCATCACCCTTGCTCGCCATAGTTCACCTCTCATTTTTCTTCCAGAATAACCGCGCCTGGCGGGCCGACGCACCTAGGACAAGTTCTGGGATTGTCCTAGGGCGATCAGGCGTCAGTCTATGAAGCGCACAAAGGGCTGATTGGGCGAGCGATGAGAGTTTTCGACTAGGCCGTGCCCTGCCGGCGACGCACATCGAGACACTGCCAGGCGTCGCCCTCGTGCATGAGGATCGCATGGTGGGAGGCAAAGGTCCCGATCATGTCTTTGGCCGAGCAGATGGCAACCGGGTAGGTACACAACGAAATCACTCGCTGCGATTCAATGGCTTGATGGACGGCCTGCTCGTAGGTAAGGAACTGGTGCCAATCCTCCTCAGACTGAAGCCAGAATGGATTGCCGGTCGTCCGCGCGCCCACGAAGCCGTTGACTTCAGCCGCACGTCCCCGAGCCGCCCAGTTTTTATAGGATTTTGCGGCATCGAAGACGCCGCCCGTTAGATACCATTGACTGGCTGGAAGAATTTCCAATTGCTTTCGGGAGACATAGTGCGCCACGTCCGGAAGCACGCGCGCTAAGGCCTCCATGGCCTCCTGTTCCATGTGGTCTTCGGTAATCCAGAGACAAAACTCCCGGTCTTCCAAACCGGCCTTGATATAGGGCACCACAAGGTTCAGCAAGTCCGTTTTCGTATAGAAAAACGCACACAAGTGCTCGCCCCAATGCACATGACTCGTTCCTGGTATGCCCACACGTCGAACGACCGAGTTCTCCATGTACAAGCCTCCTACTCACCATTTTAAGCGAGCACGTATTTTATGTTTGCCGCCGGGAAAGCGCAAGAGAGCGGAGCAAGGGCTTATCCGAGTGGGCCTATTCCACCGGCCTGACTACTGTGAAGCCAGTTACGTCCCTCCGGAAAGGGAGGACGCCCACTACGGCAGGCTAATACCTCTTTAGCCTTCGAAAGCAAGGCACCATGAACTCTAGTTCATTGCTGGCCGGGCCGCGGCTAGCATGTATCACTATTTATCGCAGGAGGCTCTATGCCAGGCACGCCTGGTGAGGAGATTCGTAATAACTATATTCTGTCTCTTCTCCCTCAGGAGGAGTTGGAACTGCTCCGTCCGCATTGTGAGATGGTATCGCTGCATATGGGCGACATCGTTGAGGAGCCGAGGAAGCCAGTCCAGTTCATGTATTTTCCCATCGACGCAGCCATTAGTTTTACCGGTCAGGACGAAAGCGGCCGCACGGTGGACGTCACGGTTACCGGGAAGGACGGTTGCAGCGGGGCCTGCATCGCGCAGGGCAGTCAGACTTCGGCGTCGATGGCGATGATTCAAGTCAGCGGTTCAGCAGTTCGCGTGCCCGCCTCTCTCTTCAAGCAACACATGGACCGTTTGCGATTCTTGAGGGAAGCCTTGATGCGCTACAATTTGCTTCTCCTCAGGCACGCCGTCATCTCGACCGGTTGCAGCCAGTTTCATACGGGTGAACAGCGGTTAGCCCGTTGGCTCGTGGCGCACTCACATCGCACGGGTCTTGAAGCGTTTCCGTTCAGCGCCCGTTTCTTGGCCGGCCAGGTCGGCCAACCTTCTTCTGAAGTTGAACGTCTCCTCAAGGAATATGAGGAGCAGGGACTCGTGAAGCGCGAGCATAATAAAGTCCTCTTGAAAGACTCTGATGGTTTGCGCAAGCGGGCTTGTCCGTGCGTCGCGCTCACAGACGAGGCGACGGAGGAATTTCGAAACGCTCTCAAAGAACTCGCCGCCTAGGGCGCACTCTCTGAAGCCCTTGCCTTCCCTCGACCGTTAGGCAGCGGCGTTACAGTCCTTGGCGATGCGGGAGGGGATCCGTGGCCCCTTGTTCCTGATTGCCCCCCGCTGCCTTTGTGAGGTAGCCTTGCTGCGAGATGACGCCTCCCCCCGTTCATGTTTCGCATCTGATCACTCCGACACGGAGAAGACTCGTCCTTATCGGATCTGTCTCCGCCCTGCTGCTCTTCCCGGCTTGCGAGAGTCAACCTAGACTGTGGGTCAAGGACGGCGTGCCGCAGGAGCAATGGGAAAACGATCGATTGGACTGCGAACGGGAATGGATGACCCGGTTCGCGACCGGCACGGTGAACACCACGCAAGATGTCGCGGGTTGTATGGCACGGAAGGGCTATCGTGATGCGACGCCCGAAGAATACCGTAAGGCCGCACAGCCTCCGCCCGTGTTGCCGTGATGGAGGACGACGTTGACGCTCAATGATCGGGGACAGCGCGTCCAACCCCTCAAAGACTAGTTTTTCTGATCTTCGAGAATGCACGCATAGCGTTCCAAGTCTTCATTTTGACGTCACACTGTCCGTGTGAGAGAGAAGACGCTGATGGCGCGGGCCAGCCACGCAAGAAATGTCGCATCCTCCACGAGCTTCGTCGTGACTGCCCAACAGCGCATGGAAAATCCGGCGTAAAGGCGACAGTATTCGTGTCCACAGAGGCTTACCGGTTGGTTGATCGGCCGGCGTGAAACTGACAGCGGCAAAATCCTTGGAAAATAGTGATTCTATCGTCCGATTGCCTAGTGAGATCCCTAGTTTGGGTGGCGGGCCAACGAGCAGGTTCACGTTACTGCCAGGAGGGTGCCCAAGAAATCGTATAGCGAAGACAGGCCCGGCTGGGATACCATTAAACATATGGTGGGTATCCCCTAGGGGACAGACGAGAACCTCGCGGAATGTCGTACGCACAAAATCGCACAACTCCGTAGGCCCTTGCTGATAGACAACATAGAGATTTACTCTATATTCCCTGGCAAGCTCAGCGGATGGGTGTGCGGTGCCGAACAAGAACAATATTTTGAAGCTCTACGGGCAATATAGCGTCGCACTTGCGCAACGCTTGAAAGAAGGGGCAACGTTGGACGATGAACAACATATGTTCATCGAGAATCACCTCTTAATCGTGCAACTCGCCCTGGCTATGTCGAAGAATTCTCGTTCGAAGAGGCCAGTGCCGGTTCGTGGAGAGTGATGAAGCAAGCGCTGGTGGTGGACGACCACCCGATTGTGAGGGACGGCATCCGGGAATTGCTTCAACGAGCTTTTCCCGCAGTGAACGTTAAGGATTCCTCCGGCGCCGACGGATTGATCGAAGAAGTC
>JBKPKC010000006.1:0-12165 GCA_046765595.1 Nitrospirota bacterium | reverse complement strand
CGGACGAGCTCCTCGCCGACGACATTTTCGCGCCCGCCGTCCGTCCCCCCACCGTTCCTGCCGAGACGAGCCGCATTCGCGTCACCGTGACATCCGAACACACGGCGGCGCAGATTGATCGGGCGCTCGCAGCTTTCGAGCGGGCCGGCACACGTACCGGCGTCCTCTAAATCACTGCGTCCGAATCCGGAGATTTGATTGCTTTCTCCGTTTCTTGTGGCATCATCACGCCATATCAGCCATCGCCCCTAGCTCTCGGTCGCTTCCACTAAGGAGCTGTCTTCATGGATATCTCAAAGCTGCTGACGTTTTCGGCCAAAGAAGGCGCGTCCGATTGCCACATCAGCGCCGGCGAGCCGCCCAAGATCCGCCTCCATGGAGACCTCAAGAAATTGGACCACCCGCCGCTGACCTCCGAAGAAACGCACGCGCTGGTCTATGACATGATGAGCGACGCGCAGCGAAAGAACTTCGAAGAAAAACGTGAATGCGATTTCTCATTCGAACTGGGCGACATCGCCCGATTCCGGGTCAACGTCTTCGTGCAGAACCGGGGACTCGGTGCCGTGTTCCGGAATATTCCGACGGAAATTATTCCAATGGAGAAGCTCGGCCTGCCCCCGGTCGTCCGCCAGCTCTGCGACAAGGAAAAAGGCCTGATCCTCGTGACCGGCCCCACCGGCTCCGGAAAATCGACGACGCTCGCCTCAATGGTGGACTATCTGAACAACACGTTCGAAGGGCACATCATCACGATCGAAGATCCGATCGAGTTTGTGCACAAAACCAAGAAATGCCTGGTGAACCAGCGCGAGCTGGGCGTCCACACGTTGTCATTCGCCAATGCCTTGAAATCCGCGCTCCGTGAAGATCCAGACATCATCCTGGTGGGGGAAATGCGCGACCTGGACACGATTCAACTCGCCCTGACGGCGGCCGAGACGGGCCACCTGGTCTTCGGCACCTTGCATACCTCCAGCGCGCCGAAAACCATCGACCGCATCATCGACGCGTTTCCTCCGGCGCAACAGTCCCAGATCCGCACGCAGCTGTCGGAAGCCTTGGAAGCCGTCATCACGCAAACGCTGCTCAAGAAAAAAGCCGGCGGGCGCGTCGCCGCGCTGGAAGTCATGGTCGCCACGACCGCCGTCCGCAATTTGATCCGCGAAGGCAAGCTCCACCAGATTCCCGGCATCATGCAGGCCAGCCAGAAAGACGGCATGCAGACCATGGACATGGCGTTGGTCGAGCTGGCGAGCCGCGGCGTCGTGACGAAGGCGGAGGCCCAATCGCGCAGCATGACACCGAATCTGTTCGGGGCCTCGGCATTCAGCGGAGCAGCGTAACTGAACAGAGAAAGACAGGAGCCTCGATGGATATTCGCACCCTGCTCAAGGTCATGGTCGACCAGGAAGCCTCGGACATGTATTTGACGGTGGATTCGCCGCCGACGTACCGCATCCATGGAGCGACCCAGCCGGCGAACACACCGCCGTTCACCAATGAGCAACTGGAAGCGTTGGCGCTGGCCCTCATGCGCGGCCAGCAGCGGGGAGAGTTCGAAGAAAAGATGGAGATGAACCTTGCGCTCTACTACAAGGAACTCGGGCGTTTCCGCGTCAACATTTTCCGCCAGCGGGGCAATGTCGGCCTCGTCTTCCGCCACATCAAGGCGGAAATTCAAACGGTCGAAGACCTGCGGCTGCCTCCGATCATTAAGGACATCTCCATGACCAAGCGCGGCCTCGTGCTGGTCGTCGGCGCCACGGGATCAGGGAAATCCACGACGCTCGCCGCCATGATCGACCATCGCAATTCGATCCACCAGGGCCACATCGTGACGGTGGAAGACCCGATCGAATTCGTCCATAACCACAAGAAGTCGCTCATTACTCAACGGGAGGTCGGCTTCGATACGCTCTCGTTCCAAAACGCGCTCAAAAACACTCTCCGGCAGGCGCCGGACGTCATTCTCATCGGCGAAGTCCGGGATACGGAAACCATGGAGGCCGCGATCACATTCGCCGAAACCGGGCACCTCTGCATCGGCACCTTGCACTCCAACAACGCGAACCAGGCGATTGAGCGAATCATGAACTTCTTTCCCGTCGAGCGGCACGCGCAAATCTATCTCCAACTCTCGCTCAACCTCCGCGCAATCATCTCACAACGGCTCGTGCCGTCGACCGACGGCAAGCGGGTGCCTGCGCTGGAAATCATGATGGATACCCCGCGCATCAAGGACCTGATCAAGAAGGCCGAGGTCGACACCCTCAAGGAAGCCATGGAACAGGGCATCGAGGAGGGCTGCCAGACCTTCGACTACGTCCTGTTGCAGCTCTACAAGGAACAAAAAATCACGCTGGAGCAGGCGCTCATCAATGCCGACAGCGCCAACAATCTACGTTTGAAAATCAAGCTGGAGGGCCTCAAAGGGGACGACGCGATCAATGCACTCCTCGACAAGGGCCCCCACGCGACGGGCGAGACGCCGTTCAAGATTCAAGGCGGCGCAGCCGGCAACGTCCGGCCCATCCGCAAGTCTTAGGTTTTCGCCGGCGCCGCAGCGCTACTTTCTCGCGGATTCTTCCGTTTGCATCTCGAGATACGCTGCAATCTTCTCCAAGGCCAAGGCGCTTAACTTGGCGCCGTACCAAGTCGGCATCGTCTCCGCAGGGTATCCGGGAACCACGAAAGCGCCGGGCTCGACGACCGACTCCACGATATATTCGTGCACCGTTTTCGCCCTTCCCTGATAGGCGGGATCCTGCAAGCGCTGACGGCCGGTGGTCCCAAGCAGCAGCGGAGGCCCGACCCGGCCGTCCGCTCCTATGATCCCAGGAATGCGATGACATACGGAACAGCCGGCGCGGGTAAAGATCAGGGGCGTCGCCTCCATGCCGGTGACGAGGGGAACCATCTCAGGCACGACGACCGGTGCCGCCCGAAGCGTTGGTGCGGAAGACGGGCGGGTGGACCACAACGCCCACAGCAGTCCCACGAAAATTGCCCCGAGCAACAGACTGTTGATTCGCCGGTCAGACATGAGGGAAACGGCCGGCAGGAGCGAGTGGCGGCTCAACGATGGTCATTGAACAACCCGGCCGAGGCAGCACGCGGCGACCGTTTACTGAGTCGCGTTCATCGCGCAGCGGAATCCGATGGTGCGGTCTTCGAAATCGGGTTCGGCAGAAATGCGTGCGGTGACGCGTAAGGCCAATGGGAGATCCGCCCAGGAGCCTCCGCGAATGACCCGCTTTTCGCCTTGTGCAGGACCAGCTGGATTGTGTTTCGGGCTGTGCTGATAATAATCGCGGTCATACCAATCCGCCACCCATTCGGCCGCATTGCCAGCCATATGATTCAGGCCGTATGGGCTCTTGCCGCCTTCTTTCAATCCATGACGCACGCTCATGCCTTCGAGACCGCTCGTGACCGCCGCCAAGGTAATGGCTTCGCTCACCCAGAGACCGCGGTTGTAATTGGCGATGTCGACGAACGGTTGCATGCCGCCCCAAGGATATCGTCGGCCGTCGGTCCCACGACCGGCCTTTTCCCATTCCGCTTCAGTCGGAAGCCGCTTCCCTGCCCATTTGCAATAGGCTTCCGCATCCGCCCATTTCATTCCAATCGCGGGGCGGTCACCGACTGTCGTGGCCGCTTCGTCGTCCCACGTGGGGGGCGACTCGTGCTTGCCCGACTCAAGGAACTTGCGATAGAGGGCCAACGTGGCTTCGTATTGATCGATATAGTAGGCATCCAGTTCGACGATATGCTCTGGACGTTCGTTGGGAAGGCCCTCATTGCTGCCCATGGCGAACGGACCGGCAGGAATGAGAACCATGGGAGCGCCGTCCTTGCCTTTCACCGTTTCTGCCGGCGTCGCGTGTCCGTCTTTGCCGGGCGGCGAGCCGTCAGCGACCGTCAAAGCGCCCACCGCAACGACAGCGAGCGACCAGGGAAGCAAGCCCGAAATTCCCATACACTTGGCCTCCGTTTCCTGACCTGAAACGCTCCGCCAGTCTACCCAGCTTAATGGGCAAACTCAATGGAAGCGGAAATCGCAACAGACCTGCAGTCGGGAACGCCGGCGACCATTCGCTGACGCTGGGGAGAATCTCGAACAGCTACTCAAAGGACCGGTGGGACAGAGACGTGCTCGATGGCTCGGAGAGGCATTCCTGCACGGAAGTGAATCTGCGGCTCAATGAATCGCAGCGGATCTTCGATTGATCGATTCGATGATTTCGTCGCGGAGTTGCTCGACCGCGGCCTCCTTCGAAATGACCGTGGTCGCACCGGCGGCGGTCATGGCTTGGCGCGTGTCGTCGTTGGCGTACACCGACAAACCCACGACCACGACGTGAGGGTACACGCGTTTGATCAGCATAGTGGCTTTGATGCCGTCAAGTCTCGGCATATTGATATCCATCACCACCACCGAAGGCTTTAAGACCTGAACCGCCTCCAACGCTTCTTCGCCGTTACCAGCTTCACCGACAACTTCAAAGTTGGGATACGTCGCGAGAATCGTTCGGAGCGTCTGGCGGACACTCTCGACATCGTCCACCAACAGCACACGGATCACGTCCGGTCGGCCGGGCGTGCGATGCATACGACGCGACGCCTGAGACATGTGGATGCCTCCTCCTCGTCAGGCCGGGGAAACGCTTGAGGTGGAACACGCTCATGCGAGACCCTGACCGGCTTGCTGTCAGTGCTGACGACCTCAGGATGGCAATCAGCGAGGCCATCCGTCAGTCTGCGGGAACATCATGGTGTCCGCCACCTGGGGGGATGCCTAGGCGACCCAGCCGGGGGCCCCCTTGCTTCTCTGGCGCTGACACGAGTTTCGCGCAGGTTTTACCATAAGCGCTGGTCCAATACATCACCCGAAGCTTCGATTTAGAAACGCCTGATGATCTCTACGGGTGAGATCGCTACCGGAACCTCCGATGGCCGCTTCCGGCTTGATCCTAGGATGACCCCATCCATCATCCACGGTTCGAAACAAGCACCAGTCCACGAAGTCGGCAGACCCGATAATTGCGGGAGGCATGGATGAAACTAGTGAGACCCCTAGCCGTCTGCCGGCGCACGAGCAACATCGCTTCGGGCAGCAGACTTGCTTCTTCAATCGTATACGACGTCAGCGTTGAGCGATGAAAGGCGGTTTCATGGAGCATCAGTATAAAGGCCACACCATTGAATTGATCCCAAGCGCGGAAGGTCTGATGTGGGCCTGTCAATATGTCATTCTGAAGTTCAATCAGACGGAAATTGCGGGTTTTCCGGACGGCAATACTTACGACACGCGAGAAGACGCGGAGGCCGCCGCGCTCAGCAAAGCCAAATCCCTGATTGATGAATCGGCGGTGAGCACAGACCCGATGGGAAGCGGTCGTTGAGCCTGAACCGGATGAGCGGAAGAACGCTTGTCCTCGTCGGTGACAACCCATCCGCGGGTGCATGATGCCCTAGGAAGGACCCTCCTCTCGCGCACCGTTCCACCGACGACGAAACGACGGCGTAGGGCGCTTACCCAGTTCGTCAATGCGTGCGCGACGCGGTATCGTGGACATTCATGCGAACGGTGGGCTGCCGTTCCGCCGACGCCGCCCATCAGGGGCGAGACGAAACACTGAGGCACCTGCGATGGCTATCGGACCCGATGTTCTTGTGTTTGTCTCGGCGACGAGAGCGCTGCTGCAGTCGCTTCGCCACCACCCGTTAAACGAAGAAGAGCGGGCTGAGCTCGAAGGCTGCCTCCGAGAGCTCATCGCTCTCTTTCCTCCGGACAAGAAGCGCCACGCGGCATGAAGGGCGTTTCATCCGCCTAGCGCTCGAACGCTTCACGGATGAAACGCCTTCATATCCAGGCGTCAGGCCTTTTGAAGCAGCACTTCGGTGGACTTGAAAAGTGCCGTGACTTGGTCGCCGGGGGCCAATTGCAGATCGTCGGCCGCCTGCCGGGTGATCGCCGTCGTCAGTTTCCAATCCCGTGCATCAATGGTCACCGCCGCCATCGCCGCCCCTTTCTCGATGTCTGCAATACGCCCACTGACTTTATTTCGTGCGCTGATTTTCATGGCTCCGGCATTGCCTTTGGCAATGATGCCTTCGGTAGCCTTCACGAGTGCAATCACGGAGTCGTGCTGGCGCAGACCGAGATCCTGGACTGCCTGATTCGTGATCGCTGAGGTGATCGTATGGCCGTGAGCTGACACGGTCACGACGCTCATTGCCGCTCCCTTGTGGATCTCGGCAATCGTGCCGCTGATCTGATTCCTCGCGCTGACCTGATTCGCAATTCCTGTCGCCATAACGCCTCCCTTCGGTCTTTCGTATGCTTTCTTGTGATTGACACTTCGTTTTTCAATCCATTGACGCCCACGGGCTAATGCCCGGCTGTCCGAGGCGGGTTTTTTAGGGAAGCCGCGCGGCTGGGCCGGCGCCATTTCCCGGCTGGCTTTTCGTGAGGCGCTGCTGCGAAGAGCACGGGCACGGCAGCTCGAAACGAAGCTCGCTCGGCTGCCGCCTAGGGGGTTGAAGGCACGGCGGAACCACCCTCCATTATGCAGCGGTCATCGGCCGGGGCGCCTTTTCAGGGTACCACCGCCGGCCGCAATTGAAGCACACATATTGGAGGATCACCACGCCAGTTTGCAGGTCGACCGCCGTTTCGGCTCGAAGGCTGCCTTGGCAACGTTGGCAACGTTGCACATTGGTTGTCCGCTCGGAAGCCATTTAGGTACTCTCTTTCTTGGCAAAAGGTCCTACACCCATTGTGGGCCAGGACCGACGCAGACGCACACCCGGAAAAGTTCCTGACAACTTGTGGTCCATCCCTTGGGGTCTCTGGCCATTCGGTCTCCGAGCTTATAGTGCGAACACTGATCCGTATCTACAAGGGTCTCCCCTAGTCGACTTAGGTTCTTCTCCCCATATCCTGTATGAAGCTATCTGACGGAAGGTTGTACACATGCTGGAACACCTGCTCGGCTCGTTTCCCGAAGTCATTCAATTGCTCCGCGATGACCATAAGTTGGTGCGTTCCTTGTTTGCACGCTACGCCAAGGCCAGTAACGGCGAAAAACCCCAGATCGCCCATCGAATCATTCGCGAACTGCTGACCCATTCGGCCATTGAAGAGCGGGTCGTCTATCCGGCGTTTCGTGCGGTTTTCAAGGACCCGCACATGATTTACGAAGCCGTCGAAGAACATCAGCTGGTGCGTGGCTTACTGGATAAATTGAATCGATTCCGTCCGGGACCAGGCTCGGCGACGTTCGATGCGAGGTTTGAGGTGCTCAGGGAACTCGTCAAGCATCATGTCGACGAGGAAGAGAGCCGCGTCTTTCCAAAAGCCGAGGCCCATAAGCTGGATTGGAAGGTCTTGTTCGAAAAGGCCCAACGGATCAAACGGCAACCGCCGGAAAAGCGTCCCAAGAAAACCAGGGTCAAGGCACCGCACGTTCGAGCGGCTTGACCCTCGTGATCTCTGATCTCGTGGAAAGAATAAGAGGTATGCCATGAAACGCTGTGCCGTGCCGCTGTGCACATGTCAAATATCGGAAGGAAAGGAATTTTGCAGCGACGAATGCCGGAACAACCTGCCTTCAGGTCTCTGCCATTGCCCTCACAAGGAATGCCGCGGCCATGCGTCAAAACTGTCGGGTGAGTCGCAGGAGCGGTAAGCGGAACACCCGTACAGGCGGCGCAGCAGTGTTCTCGCTGCACCGTCTGGGTCCGCGTTGCGGCGGCACGAAGCTGTCGCTGGACCATTTCTCTGCTGACGGTGATGCCGCTAATTGAAGAAAATCCGGACCCCTCCTGAAAGCAGGACGCCGTTCAGGTTGATCGAATGGGGGACTCCGTTCACTTCGAGCATGGCGGAGGGAAAGATTCTATACTTCGTTTCGAAATTGAGCGCTACATTGTTGATGACAAAGTAGTCCATTCCCGCCCCCACCGTGCCGACGACCGACATGCTCTGCGCATGACTCGTCGTCGCGGTCTGGGCCTCGGGCGTCTGATCTCCGAACTCGGCAATGCCCACACCGACACCGCCGAGGGCGTAGGGCACCAGCCGGTCTTCGTAGAGCGGATACATCACGCGAACCTGGGGAACGATGGAGGTGTGTGTATACTCGCCGATGCGGCCGTACGGCGGTATATGGATGTTCTGCTCGAGGCTGTCCACGGCAAGTTCCAGTCCCCAATAACGGCCGATATTGACCCCGAGTGATCCGGACGCGAAATGCAACCCCTGGACGCCGCTGACCGAGCCCTGCGGCGATATTGAGCGATGGGTTGGAATCGATGTGCCCGTCCGCACCGCCAGGTAAACTCGCGGGCGATCACCTGCCGTTTGTGAGGGCAGCGGGGGGGCACCGGCTGCGTCTTCGGAAAAATACACCCGCAGGCTCCCGCCCCAAAGAAACCCGTTCAGATTCGTTCTATTGTCCTGTCCATTGACGCCCAGCGCCGCCTGGTGAAACAGATATTTGGCTTCCAGACCCATTGCGAGGTTATTGGCGATGAAGTATTCGACTCCGCCACCCAACGCACCGACGGGAGAAAAGTCATTTTTCTTGAGCGAGGTGGATCCGATCGGAGGGAATTTATCATCCACTTGCACGAACCCGACGCCAGCGCCGCCAAGAACGTACGGTATGAACCGGTCGTTCAGCATCGGGTACCGAAGACGCAGCAGCGCAAGAAATGGCGACACGCTGTATTCACCGGCCTTCTCCCCCTTCGGAGTGTTCAAGATAAACTCGTAACGGTCCATACTCAGTTCGGCGCCGACATATTTATTGAAGTTCATCCCGGCCGACAGGCCAATCACATCTTCGCCGCCCAGCGTCCCTTGGTAGCCGCCCCCCACCTCGTGCGCAGACTTCACGACCGTACCGGCCCGGATCGCCATGTAGAAGCGCATTTGGTCGTTGTCGGCGGCATTGAGAAGCGGCGGAGCGACCAACAAGAGCATGGCTGCCACAAACACCGCCGATAGCCCAGGTCGATGACGTGTGTCCATAGAGAAGGCGCGCAGACTAGTAAATTTTTAAGTTGGCGTCAAGAACGCAGAGGGGCGACAGTGGTACTGCGTTGCTGTCAGATTGCAAGTGTTCCTTTATGTGCGGGACAGTAGTGGAGGCCACTTCAGGAAAGACTTGGGCTATGCGTGGGGCGTCGGGCAATCAGGAGCGCGCCTCGCCTTACATAACTGGTATCTGCCGTTTTCGGCCCAGTATCGTAACGATTCATAGACGTCGGCCCAGGAGTTAAATGACTCTGCACTCAGCCGTTTCTTGCCGACTCGCCGGTCGACGCCCGCTCTCAGGACTTCTCCGGTTTGTGAATCGGTCACCTTGGCCTCGATCACTGCTTCACCTTTGAATGCGGGTTTTCCGGTCGCCACGGTCTTGAGCAGCGACCCGGCCGCCAAGAAATTCATCGGTGCGGGAATAGAAGAGACTACATCCAACATCGGCCACGACTCTTCGAGATGCGTCATCGCCACCTGCGCCCGCAAGGTATCGGGACCGGGCTTGTCCACCATTTCATAGTCTTTGGAGACTTCCTGATAGATGAGGGCATAAAAAGTATCCGCCATAAGCTGTGCCTGTTCTTGGGAGATACCCTGCATTTTGGATTCTGGACCACGGAAGATGAGTACTGGATCGAGCATGAATTTTTTGTAGGTGTTGGGTGGAATCTGGGCGATGCGAGGATTCTTGTAGATGAGCAGTGATTCCCCGAGATCTTCGTTGCCCTCAACCATTTTGGGATACAGATCCTTCAGAAATCCGAGCCGCTCCACCGTCCGCGCCTGTTTCGTGGCCGCGCAGGCCGCCGAAGCCAGAAGCGCTGCCATGAGCAGAACACAGAACAGGCTCCTGAGCCCGGATGAGCGCTCTGCGTCGGGATGGCCGACCGCTGCATTCTTCATAGGCTCTGCGGCGCGCGTGGACATCAAGTAAGTGTCCGGTTAGCTGAGGGATCGTTTGGCTTTTACGGCAGCGATCGCCTGTTGAATGGCGTCGTCCAATTCTTGAATCGACGTGCTCTGCTTGTGCAGGCAAAGCTGAGCACCATTGTGCTTTGCCATTTCGAACAAATTGGGATGGGGCAGGTGCGTAAGGACGATCACAGGAACTTTAGGGCGATGACGATCAGGCACCAGTTCGAGCAGGACATGGAAACCGGACTCCGGCATGTCCAAATCAACGACCACGCAATCGATGGTTCGCGAGGCGCACAACTCGAGACCTGCAGCAGCGTTCGACGACTCCAATACCGTATAGTGCGCAGAGGTGCGTCTTAGCGAGTCGGACCAATACTTGAGGTCCTCTTCGTTATCATCGATGATGAGAACCGTTGCGGGGACTGTCGATTCGCGCGGGGTCACCAGAGTCGCCATACTCTTTATGGTCTTTCTCTCATGACGGCCGATCGGCCTTCTGGGCCACGGCATCCCTCCAGGCGGAGCGAGGGAGCGCATGCTCGCGCATTGTGCGTCGATTGTCAAGCAAGCGAATGAAACGCGGCAAAAATCGAGGCTTTTTACCTACCGCTTGGAATGCCCCTTCACAGATGGGGCGAGGGGCCGGGGCAGGCGGTCGTCTGTGAGGGCAGGTCAGTCTTGAAGACGCACGCTACGCTGCGGCTCTCTTGATGGCATCGTACAGTTCATCGACGGCTTTTTCCTTGGTCAACACTTTCACGGCCCCTGCCTTCAGCATCGCGTCGACCTGGAAGCCCTGACCCGTCACCGACAAACCCAGGATGGGAATGTGGCCGTGCCGGCTCTTCAGAACACGCGTTGCGACGATCCCATCCATCTTCGGCATGCTGATATCCATGACGACAACGGCAGGTTGCACGCGAGGTACCTTCGACACCGCCTCTGCGCCATCATTCGCTTCATCCACCACGTCAATATCTGGATAAGACTGCAACAGTGTCCGTAACCCTTCGCGAAACATCAGGTGATCGTCCACTAGTAATACTCGAATCCGGTGATCGCTGACCATATTGATGCCTGCGCAGCTCGTCGTTCGTTCGTGACCAATGTTGAGTGAAATCAGAAGACCGGATTTGGGAAATCAGTCAGACACGGCCTTCTGCCTGCCCTTGGGAGGAATGCTTATCTCATGGACGTGCGACAGTCCCTACCAAAATGGTTCCAGCCTCAATCCGTCGCTTCGGCGTTTGCTGCAATCATAGCGAGCAAGACGTACCGAGCACAAAATAATTGACGTTACGCGGATTTGTAGCTGGGCGATCCCCTAGTGCCGGGTTTTCTCTCCGCGAAAACATAGAACTTTTCCTAGATGAATATGCCAAGCGAGGGCCTCATGTCTCTTCTCATTAAATACACTGGACCATCTCATTCGAACCCGGAAGATCGCCGTTCCCGCCGCCGTTGAAATCCTGAAACGAATCGGTGTGATTTCGTAACACACCCGAGCCACTGGAGAACCCTTTGTCCCGAAGCAGGCCGGGAATGATGAGGACCGCATAAAAAGGTGTGAGAGGCTCACCGATGATCGATGACAGCCTGGCCCTTGCCAGACATTATTTCCTGAGTGCTCCGCGGCCCGGTGGTCGAAGCCCCGACAAAACCCCGTACCAGCCCAACCGGTGCTCCTAGGTTTCGCCTTCGAAGCTGTGCTGAACACTGCCAGCGGGAAGAATCGCCGGCCGAAAAGAGGTCTATGTCTTGCAGCACACGAGCGTATGACGATGCGCAAGTGGAATCTCGAAGTGAAACACTGGTGGCCGGTCCTCAAAGCAGCAGCGATGGATTGGAGCCACGACCGCGCTCCCCGTCTCGGAGCCGCACTTGCTTACTACACGACCTTTTCGATGGTTCCTCTGTTGATCGTGATCATTGGGATCATTGGTCTCGTGTTTGGCCAGGAAGCCAGCCAGTCCGCGATTATGGATCAAATCAGCAATCTCATCGGACCGCAAAGCGCAGCGGCCATCAAAAGACATGATCCATCGGGCGGATCAACCGTCATCCGGCATCATCTCGACTGTTATCGCGACGGTGACACTCCTCTTGGGGGCGGCCGGCTTCTTCGGACAGCTCAACGACGCCCTCAATACCGTATGGGGCATCGAGGCCAAGGAGGGCCGAGGCGTCTGGGG
>JBKPKC010000005.1:0-3027 GCA_046765595.1 Nitrospirota bacterium | reverse complement strand
GCGCGAATGAGGTCCATGGCGTCCGCAGGCAGGCCATAGTGTTTGACCAACGGATGTTGCTGGACGATGGACTCGATTTCCTCGGCGGTTTTTGGCTTCGAAGGTTCCGACAACTCCTTGCGATCCTTGACGCTGCCTTCGACGAACACGGTCATGACGGCCGCGCCGACCACCCAATCGCGATGGTTCGACGAACGCTCGAGCCAGACCCGGTACCGGCGCGCGGGTGGAAGAAGGCGGATGTTTTCGAAGGTCGCCGCCGTAAGACCGAGACCCGTCATCATCTGAAGAAACAGCTCGGGATGGGATTTCCCCAGAGACAATCCGCCGGTGTCTTCTTCGTAGATGTTCTCTGCCAGCATCCGCCGTACGCCCGGCGGCGGGTTGTGGCCGTGAATGCGCGCCAGCAGTACGGGAAAATCCCGGACGTAGACGGCAAATTCCTGCTGAAAATGACGGGTCATCTGATCCTTGGTGGCGGCGCCGTCGGAAAATGCCGGCCATGCCCAGTGATGTTTGCGATCCATGATGCGCAACATCTCTTCTTGAAAGCGGCTGGTCGTCAAGGGTCGCGTCATGCGGGTTGCCTTCCTTGTTGAGCCCTCGTTACAATCCGTTGGTGGAGACGTTCATGCAGCAGGTGACCGTTCAAAATCCTGATGAAATCCTGTCGCTCCTGGCCGAGGTCGCGCTTCGCGGCTCCGGGTTCGTCACTGAATGCCTTCTCGACTACGTCCTGGACGAGGGTTTTACCGAGCCGATTTTTTTGAACGCCAGCGGAGAAGATCCTGACGCCTACTTCAAGGGGCAATCGCCGGCCTGGGCGGTGTATCAGGTCAGGGAATGGAAGCGCGTGCTGACGATTTCCGGAGGTCCCGGCAAGCAGCGGCGCGTCCAAATCACTGAGACGCCGTAGTCGTGAGTGTAGGAGGGTCCCGCTGAAAAAGCAACGATACGGCGAGATGCGCTCTCATCCTGAAACGCTGTATTAAGGATTGACGACATGAATCTCATTCGCCTGACAGAACCACACAACGTCGGTGAGTTGATCATGCTTCAGAGTCTGCTCGAAGGGAGCGGGATTGCCTATCTGGTCCGGCATGCGAATGTGAGCAGCCTGTATCCCGGTCTTCCGGGACTTACGCCGCGCGTGATGGTTGCGGAGAAGGATTATCCGCGCGCCGAAGCGATTCTTCAACGCTTGCGGCTTGACGTGCGGGAGGTGACCGGCGACATGGGCGGATGATTAACCGCTCGGCTTGGGTTGGTGCGGGTTCGACGGCGTTTGCGCAGGCAGCCGCTCGCCGGACCCTTGAAACCAGCCGCCGATCAGCGTTCCTTCCTCGAAATAGAGATAGCGGTGTTTGACCACCGCCGCGCTTTCCCAGTCTTCGAAAATCCATTCTTCCTGCCGGATTCCATCCTTGGTGAAGCTGGTGTTGATCGTTTGCGGCCCGCCCCAGGATTGCAGCACCTGTTCCTTCGACATCCCGACCATGACGCGATGCTCCGCGATGTGCTTCTCGAAGCTTGGGTCGCGTAATTTCTCCACGAGCGGCAGGATGATCATGAAGGCTGCAAAAACCGCCAATCCTGCATAGATCATCAGGCGGACGGGCTTACGCCGGATGAACGATACTGGTTCGTGTTCGAGAGGGGAGGCCTGAACGCTGGGGTCCATCGACTGCATGTCGGTATCTCGCAAGTGTCTTCGCGCGAATGTAGCAATCGTGGTGTCGATGCGTCAAGGCGGAGGGGGAATAAGTAATGTTTTTTCAATAAGATCGAAAGAACAGCTATACTATCCATATGACTCTTCACCGCATCCGCCGCGCAGGGATAAGTATGTTGGTGGCCGGCCTTCTGGCGGCGGTAGGTCTATCCGGCGCTTACGCCAAAGCCCTCTACTCCTATACCGACGACAAGGGCACTCGCATCATCACAGACAACTACGGCAACATTCCTTCCGCCTACCGCGCCAAGGTGACGACGGTCGAACAGGACACGGACGCGACCGTGGGCGAGGGGGAGCGTGGGATTGAATTCTTGGGATCAGCGAAGGGATTCGTCGTGGCGGTGCCGGGCATGTCGTTCCAGCAGTCGAAAATCATTACCTACGCGGGCATCTTCGCGTTGGTGTGTCTTTTCGCGATGAATCTGAGTCGCAGCGAAGCGATCAAGGCGCTGGCACTGTGGTGCCTGGTCCTCACGGGAATTTGTGCCCCTGTGCTGGTCTATACCGCCGACGACGGTGCAGCGGCGATCATGAAGAACAAAGCCGCGGCAATCGAGAAGAAGCAGCAGGACCGCCTTTCGCAGGCCCAGTAGCGGCCGGCCAACCTCCACATCAATGTCTCACGAGTCAGTCGGCGTATTGAGGGACAGGAATTTTCTTGGCCGCCTGTGACGGACGAGGAGCCGCAGGTTGCTGAGAGAACTCCGGCGAGTACGGATTCATCATCGCTTCGTGGGTGTGTTTCTGGCGGCGCTTGACCAGGTCGATGCTCTGCGTGCTGATCTCCATACGATCGACCGGCGACTTGACGGTCAACGGATCGGGAAGTCCTTGGAGCGAGAACAACTGGTAGGCCAGCGTCCAATCCAGCGACTCCTTGGCCGCTTCCTTGACGATAAACCGGGCTTGCGGCGAAGCCGGGCCTTTGAAGAGGAGCACCCAGATATTCGAACGAAACGCCGGTGAAGCCGGATCGGTGGGAGGTTTGAATTCCGGGACGAGAGCAGGGACTTGGCTGATCGGCACCGCGGGAGAAAATTCGACGTCGACGAGCCGCACGTATAATGTCCGATTTTCGCTCTGATCGTTCGGATCGACGGCATAGCTGAAGGAATACCGCACTTCGATCCCATCGCGCTTGAACGTATAGACGTCCTCTCCGTTTTCCGGCGACACGAGCTTTCGGAAATATTTGTCCCAGTCGGTGATCGCATAATAGGTAAAGACCCGAAGCGCCGACTTGCGGTCGCGGACGGCGTGCGGCATTCCCATTTTGTCGTGCAGCTCTTTCT
>JBKPKC010000004.1:0-1918 GCA_046765595.1 Nitrospirota bacterium | reverse complement strand
GCTGGGAGGCGGTGCAGACCTTCGGTCGGTTCAGACCATGCTTGGGCATGCCGATATTGCGACGACACAAATCTACACGCATGTCGAACGGGAACGGCTGAAAGAAGTGCATACGACCTTCTTTCCCCGGCAGGCACGTCGGAAGGCTACACAATCATGACGAAAGCCGCGGAAAACATTCGAAGAATCTGCAAGAACAGTGCGAGATTTGGTTGACAAGGGCGGATGGACTTGGTAGCATCCGCCAGCTTGCTAGGAAAATCGGGCGGATAGCTCAGTTGGAAGATCGCTGCCCTTACAAGGCAGAGGTCACAGGTTCGATCCCTGTTCCGCCTACCACGTGACGTGCGTACCGGACAGGAAAAGAAAACATCAATTACGTAATCTCAGACGGGACGTCCGCTACATATAGTCTTGTCGATTACATCTTCCGCCATACGTAGAGGGGCCGTCGTTCAGCCTGGTTTAGGACGCCAGATTGTCAATCTGGAGGTCGCGGGTTCAAATCCCGTCGGCCCCGCCATGTTTTTCATCTCGCATTGTCAGGCCATGACACAAGACCTGCGGCGCGCCGTTCCTGTGGAGGTCGATCCTCCTCAGGAAACGCAGGTCAGAGAATGTCTCTGCCCACAATCGTCGCAGCCCGAATACTGAGCGTTGAGGCGGCACTATCGAGCCCGCCATTTTCGCCGGCGTTTGTGACACTCCAAGGCAGCCGAGCAGTGCTCATGCGAGCAGGAAAGGGTATGGACCAATGTTCCAAATCGGTATAACAGGACTGCTGGGCTCCTTGGGTGCGGTCTCGAAGATCGTGCTGCTGTTGTTGTTCGTCTTCTCCGTCGTGTCCTGGGCCGTCATCTTCTTCAAGTGGCGGGCATTCGCGACCGCCGACCGGATGGATCACCAGTTCATGACGCTCCTCGCGAAAGCCAAGGATCTGGACGATCTCTGCCGTCAGGTCCGGCGCATGGAATCCAGTCCGGCAGCGGTCCTCTTTGAAGGCGTCATGGACCGTGTCGCGGGCTTGCGTGGACAGGACGGCGCATCGGGACCGGCCGACCGGCAGATCGTCGAGCGCACCGCCGCCCATCTCTCGCACAGCCAGTTGTCCAGGCTCGAATCCTATCTTCCGTTTTTGGCCACCACCGGGAACATCACGCCGTTTATCGGCTTGTTGGGCACCGTCATGGGCATCATCGATGCGTTTCGTGAAATCGGAGCCCAGGGAACGGCGAGCATCGCCGCGGTCGCTCCCGGCGTCGCCGAAGCGTTGATCGCGACGGCGGCCGGTTTGTTCACCGCGATTCCCGCCGTCATCGCGTACAACTACTTCCTGAGCCGGATCCGGCGGACGGCGTTTCGCATGGACACCGTCACGATCGAGTTGCTGACCTCCCTCGCGGTGCCGGTCATGAAGGCCAAGCCCATGCCCGTCGGAGCCCAGCGATGATGTTTGAAGCGCGTCAGCGCCGCTTTATGGCGGAGATCAATGTCATTCCGCTGGTCGACGTCGTCCTGGTGCTCCTCGTGATTTTCATGGTGACGGCTCCGATGCTGTACCGCGGGATGGACATCAACCTGCCCAAATCTGCGACGAATACGATCAAGCCGGAAATGCGGGCGGTGTTGACCATCGAAAAAGATCAACGGCTGTATTTGGACAAAGACCCGATCGGCGTGGCGCAGCTCGAGCAGAAGCTGAAAAATCTGAAACACGAACATGCGGATGTATCGCTCTACCTTCGCGCCGACCGCGACGTGCCATACGGAGTGGTCGTTCAAGTGATGGACGGGGTGAAGAAGGCCGGAATTGAGAAGATTGGCATGGTGACGGAACCGGTGGGACCGGAGCGGGTCGGAGGGGCACCGATTCCGCGCGCACCCTCTCGTAAGAGTTAACACCGTCGATCGTGAGAGG
>JBKPKC010000003.1:0-3654 GCA_046765595.1 Nitrospirota bacterium | reverse complement strand
TTGACCGCGAGCAGTGATATAGAGGCTCTTGTCCCAGGTCAGCTCGAGCTTCGGTCTACTGCTGTGGTACGCGACGGCATACGTCGAGTTCCACCCTTCTCCAAGATCGGCGATGTAATCCAGCCAAAAGTCCTTGTGGTGAGAATAGTCAAGGATGAAATGTTCCGGATCGTCTTCCGGTAAATGTTCCGGGTCATCGTAAAGTGCTTCGATCAACCGGTAATCAGCATGGCGGCCGAAGATTGTCGACACGACGACTTGACCTGCCGTTCGCAGCAACTGAGGCGGATCGTACCATCCCACCATCTGATGTTTTCTAATGGAGGCGCGGTCAACGTGGGACGGGGTACTTGCGAGGCGAGGCGGTAGCCTGTTGCTGCCGGGAGCGGACTCGTGCTTCGCAGGAGCTTTAGCCACGGAGAAAGCTTAGCATAGCCTTTCTTGGAGGAGAACGGAGATCGGGCGGTGGTCAGTAAGGTAGTAAGACGCAATATCGGGAGAGATAAGAAGCACGAATAAGGAAGGCCGCGCTGCCAGTGTCGGTGGAAGCGCGGCCTCATAGCGTGAAGGCAACCGGTCAGCTTCTGGAAGGGTCAGGACCAGAACCTGTGTGGCCATCTGTTGGCGCTTGACAGCAGGTGACCACTGGTCGGCTTCACACCGAAATCGCGAAGCGTAAATCGTAAATTGCAGATCTCGAATCGCTCGCCCGGCGTGACGCTCGATCCTCAAATCTCAAGCCAAAACTCAAATACTTGAAGCGCGTCTCAGATCTCAACTGACAAATACGTGCTATATCCACGTCTGAGATTTGAGATCCGACATTTGTAGCGCGGCACTTTTCCGCATTCAGTCCTGCCAGATCCGAGTCACGACGAAATAGATGAAACCTGCTAATAGGGTGTTGCTGACAATAAGAATGATCGCGAAATCCATGGTGACTCCTTTCCGACCCTTGCCTGGGGGTAGTGCAAAGCACGGACCAGATCGACGCCGGAATCTCGACTGTGAGACGAAATCCCAAAAAACAAGCCTGCATTGCGTTTTAAAAGAAGGTGTCGTTTCCCCAGGGCCAATTGGACCGGCACCAATCGTATCAAGGTGAGTCAAATCAGATTCTCGTTGAATCGGAATTGATTCTCGCAACCGCCGCTGATCTTTGAGGAATTTGGCAAATGCCTGCATACAGGTTCCGCTGCGAAGGCCGCAAATTGGTCGTTGGTTTCCGAGCCTCCGTTTCGCTACACTGACCCGATGGTATTCACCGAATTATTGCTGCCGCCGTCCTGTGAACAGGCGCTCCTCGAACGGTTTCTCAAGGCTGAAGCCATGGCGCTCTGGGCGGTGCGATCGGCGCAGGCGAAGGATGTCCCGCCGGGAGTCCTGTCTTTTCTCCTTCGCCACGAGGAGGAAGAAGCGAAGCATCTCAAGGAGTTCGAGAGACGGCTCGGTGTCCAGTCACATTTTCGGGAGAAGCTTCCCCGCATGCCGAGCCAGTGGTCGGCCTTAGTGGTCCATCTTTTCGGTTATGAAAGCTTGGGACTCGAGTTTGCGAAATTGCTCGTCCTGGTGCAGCCTGATCTGATGTCGATCCTTGAGGATGAGCAGGTCCACGTGGAGTTTTTCGAGCGCGAAGCGAAGAAGGTCTTGGAAGCTGGAGGGCCGGCCTCAGAAGGGGCGAGGGACTCTGCCAAGGCGTGGTGGCGACGGTTACCGCCCACCGTGGACCGGTATTTGGATGGGCCGGCGTTGGAGCCCTTCAGGTCCGAACTTCGGCAACGAATGTTGGCGGCCGTCCATCTGCGCTTTTGTCGCGTCGGCCTGTTGGACGGATCGGCATCACGTTTATAGGAGCAGCAATGAACTGTGTCTTGTTTCGCCATGGCATTGCAGTAGAACGGGACGAGTGGGACGGGTCCGACGATGACCGGCCGCTGACCGAACGCGGCGCCAAGCGGGTGTCGCAGGTGGCGGCGGGGTTGAAATGGCTGGAAGTTCAGCCCACGTACATTTTCTCGAGTCCACTGGTCCGCGCCCTCGAAACTGCGGATATTCTTCAGGCCTCGTTGAGCATTCCCAGCGCCGTTAAGCGTGTCGAGGAGTTGCTGCCGGACGCGAACCCCGAACGTTTGTTCGCGCTGTTTCGCGATCTTCCGCCGGAGGCCTGTGTGTTATGCGTGGGGCACGAGCCGCATCTTGGGTTTGCGGCTAGCGTGATCCTGGCGGGAAAACCGTCAATGGCATTTCCGTTCAAGAAGGCGGGTGCTTCACTGATCGAGCTGCCGATGCCTCCCAAGCTCGGGCGGGGAGTGCTGCGCTGGTGGATGGAGCCGGGTCAACTGAGGGCCTTAGGAAAGAAGCGGGCGAAGCTCGAGGCGTAGAAATCAAAATGCACATTCACCTTAGAGCTGCGCGTCTTCGACCGCCGGTGCGGTCCTAACCACTCCTTCCGTCGTCAGCAAGGCTTGAATCTTCCCCCGCAGCTCCTCCTGAATTTCTTCCAGCGATTTCCGGGCGTCCACCACCTCGAATTTGAACTCGACGGCCATTTTGTCGAACTCTTCGATCAGGAGCGATTGATACTTTTTGAAGCTGTCGTACAAATCGTTTCCCAGCCGCAGGTCCATGCCGGATTCCCAATAATTCATCGCCTTGGTTTCGATGACGCGCAAGGCGAGCGTTTCGACGTCGATGCGCAAATAGCACACGAGGTCGGGCACCAGGGCAAATCCAAAGACGTCCCGGATCCATTTCCGGTCACTGCTCCGCACAAAATCGCGGGCAAAGGCGGTGTAGATATAGCGGTCGGCGAGCACGATGAACCCCGACCGCAGCGCCGGAATAATCTGATGCTCGAGCCGGTCGGCGAAGTCCGTGGCATAGAGCAGGCTGAGCGACCAGCGGTCGATCGTATTGCCTTCTTTGGCGACTTCGATCGTCTTGGACATGAGATTGGATCTGGTCCACCCCGTCGTGATGACCCCGTAGCCCTGGACCTCGAGCCATTCCTGCAACAGTTCGATGTGTGTCGAGCGGCCGACCCCGTCCGTCCCCTCAATGGCGATCAGTTTGCCTTTGAGGTCACTCGGATTTAGGTACGTCAAACCGTCGCCAAAATAGTGAGCGTCTCCCATGCGTTCCCCTTCTCGGCTTGTAATCTTTCAAGGCTTCGTCCACCAGGCGCCGCATGCCGTCCTGTTGTTGGGCGATATCCTTCGTTGCATCCATGGTAATCAATTGATACTCGTCGACGATCTTGTCGTATTGGGCCAGGATCCGTGACTGAAACACGCGGAAACTTTCGGTGACGTCCTGGCTCAAATTCATGTCCATGCCGGCTTCGTAGTACTTGAACTGTCCTCTTGTCCCGCCGAGCAGCCGTGAGATCGCGATCTCGATCGGGACTTTGAAGTAAAAGGCCATATCCGGCTTGATGGCGAAGCTGTAGAGCTTGCGTACCCATTCAGGCGACACGCCGCGGACGACGTCGCGCGCAAAGGCCGTGTACATATATCGGTCGGCGAGCACGAGCATGCCCGCTTTGAGCGGAGGCAGGATCTCGTGATACAAGCGGCTCGCGAAATCGGTGGCATGGAGCAAGCTGAAGGTCGTGGGCGTGAGACTTTTGTTTTTCTTCCCGCGCTTGGTCGTATC
>JBKPKC010000002.1:0-3121 GCA_046765595.1 Nitrospirota bacterium | reverse complement strand
GTCCTCTCCTGTCATGGGATGCGTGAGCCATCTGCTTGGTCATGGCGGCTCGCAATCGCGCGGACCGTTCCCAGCACATGCAGGGCTTTACCGCTGTGATCGCGAACGATGTGCCCGGTCCAAATACATGACGCCACCATCCCGTCTGATTTCTTCACACGGTGCTGGAACGTGATGTCCATACGCGCCGGTTCCATCGCCTGCCGGATGGCCCGTGCGATGCCTTCGCGATCGTCCGGATGCACGAGCGCCAACAAACCGCGCAGCGTCTTGTAGCCGGGGACAGCCGGCATCCCGAGAAACTCGTCCACTTGCGGCGACCAGAACATGCAGTCGGTTTCAATGTCCCAGTTCCAGACGCCGATGTCCGTTGAACTCAGCGCCTGACGGAGTTGCCGTTCATGGGAACGGAGCAGGTTTTCGGCTTGCTTGCGTTCCGTAATATCGGTGGAGACGCCGCAGAGCGCATAGGGAATGCCGGCCTGATCCCGCAAGGGAAACTTGATGGAGATGTAGGTGTGCGGCCCATCCAGATGCGGAGCGGTTTCCTCATACTCGACCGTCTCATTCCGTTCCAGCACTCCAACGTCGTTGTTGCGAAAGACGTCGGCGATATGGCGGGGAAAAATCTGATGATCGGTGGAGCCGAGGATCTGATCGGCTTTCAACCCGAAGATTTGTTCGAAGCGGCGGTTGACGAGCAGATATCGCCCGTCGGCCGCTTTCACGTAGATGACGGCGGTCGTGTTGTCGGCCATCTCCCGCAGCAGTTGTTGGCTCCGGCGGAGCGCGTCTTCGGCACGCTTCCGCTCCATGATGGATTGCAGGGACCCCGCCATGCGCGTCACCCGCCCTTCGGCGTTCCAGATCGCCTGGCCACGGGCCCGGACCCAGTGATACTCGCCTGACTTGGTCATGAGCCGGTATTCTTCGTCATACGGCACCCGGCGCTCGATATGGGCCGCGATGGCCCCAAAGACACGGTCCCGGTCGTCCGGATGCAGCCGCGTGCTCCAACTCTCCAAGACGTCGGGAAACTCGGCATCCGTGTAGCCGAGCATCGTTTTGACGCGGGGGGACCACCAGATCGGCGTCCGCGGTGAGCTCCAAGGCTCGTTGGCCAGGATATGGCCGTCCCAAAAGCCATCCGTCGAGCCATGAATGACCAATTCCAATCGTTCTTCGCTCGCCTTGAGCGCCGATTCAGCTTTCTTTCTGTCGGTGATGTCCCGAAATACGATGACGGCGCCGATGACCCGCTCGGCCTCCGTAATAGGGGTGCTGACGTACTCCACCGGAAAGGCGGTGCCGTTCTTGCGCCAGAAGCATTCGTCCACCACGCGGTGGATCTGTCCATCCTTGATGGCGGCATAGATGGGGCACTCGTCCGCTGGATACGGCGTGCCGTCGGCCTTCGTATGGTGGAGGAGCTCATGCATGTGGCGTCCCAACAGTTCCTCCACGGCATAGCCCAGCATCGCGGCCGCGCTGGCATTGACGAAGGTGGTGTTGCCCTGATTGTCGAGGCCGTAGATGCCTTCGCCCGCCTGAGTCAGGATCAGCGTATGCTGATGTTCCAGTTGTTCAAGCGCCTGAGCCGCCTTTTTGCGCTCGGAGATGTCTCGAATAATGCCGCTGTAATAGCTTCCGCCGGCTGTCTTCCATGTCGCCAGCGAGAGTTCGATGGGGAATTCTTCGCCGGTCTTTCTAAGACCGTGGAGTTCGATGACGGACCCCATCAGGCGGCCCTTCCCCGTGGCTTCGATTCGGGCCAAGCCGCGCTCGTGCGCTTCACGGTAGCGTTGCGGCATGAGGATGGTCAGCGGTTGCCCGATCATCTCGTCCGTCGAGTACCCGAACAGCCGCGAGGCCGCCCGGTTCCATGACACGACCATGCCTCGCCCATTGGCAACGACGATGCCGTCGGTCGCGGATTCGACCAATGATTCAAAACGGTGCTCGCTTTCCGTGAGCGATTGCTCCGCACGCTCGACTTTGACCGCGAGTTCTTTGACGCCGATCGCGCGACGAAGCGTTTGCCTGAGTTCTTCGCGATTGTAGGGCTTCGTGAGATAGGCAAAGGCGCCCTTGCCCAGCGATCCGACAGTGCGGTCCTGGGCAATATGCGCGGTGACAATAATGACGGGCAGGGAAGGGTCGCGGCGTTGGACCTCCTTCAGGACTTCCAACCCATCGCCGTCAGGCAGCCCGAGATCGAGGAGAATGGCATTGAAGCGCTGCTTCGCTACCAATCCGATGGCCGCGGCACAAGTGCCGGCCACGGCTACCTCATAGCCCTCGTGCTCAAGTAAGTCCTGCAGCCCGAGCACGATATCCGGGTGATCTTCCACTACCAGCACGGAATAGGGTCCGCCAGATGTGACCATCGTTTCCTTAGATGACGTCCGGTCCCCGGTGCAGGTGCGAATGGTCGAGCGCATCAGTCGGGCTCTCATTGAAAAGAGTCTCTGATTTCCACCTAGGAAGTTTACCCGCCAAGTGCAGGACGAATCCTTCCGACATTCTCACGGCCGCAAGACGGGCGGTCAATAGACTGGTAAGTTTTCTAGTGACGAAATGACGAGCGTTCCTCATGAGAGTTAACACTCCTGTAACATTCGCGGTTAAAACCTCACGGTGAGCCACCCCATCACCCGGCTGCCAATGGTGTCGCCAAGCGGATGCTCTTTATGCTGGTCGTTCAACGCATTGAAGGCCGACACGGCGACTTCCGCTTCACGCAGATAGCCGGCCGAGGCTTTCTGTTTCCAGAATTTGTACGCCCCGCGCAGATTTAAGAGGTTGTAACTGCCGACGCGCTGATTTGGAGGAGTCTCGCCAAAGGGGGCAAACGTAAAAAATGCCTGATTGATCGGATAGGTAGCTGCGCCCACGTAATGGTAAGCTGCCTCACCACTCAGTCCGTTATCCCATTCTCCTCGAAGACCAACATTCCATTTAAACCTTGGACCGCCACGCAGTGCGTCATCTTTAAAAGATTGGCCAAACTCCTGGTAAGAAAGATTTGCAAAGCCACTCAACCAGCTTGTAGCCAGGAAATCGAATCCAGCCTCGCCACCATAGATGTCGGCTACGCCTACTGACTGCGTGGGACTGGGAG
>JBKPKC010000001.1:0-3801 GCA_046765595.1 Nitrospirota bacterium | reverse complement strand
CGTGCCAAACCCGCAATGATGCCGCGATGCTTTTTGGCGAGTCCCGACGTGTGGAATGCCGCGCGGAATTGTTGCCATTTGAGGCTGGAATCCTGAGCGAGACGGGCCTGTTCGGCGTTCGACAGACGATGTAGGGCGGTGGTGAGCGCGCGGATGGCTTTCTCGACGCTTTCGTAGGGAGGAGCCAGCTTCAGTCGCGAGTAGAACAGCTCGAGATGCGAGCGGAATTCTTCGCGCAACACTTGAGTCACTTCCGAGGGCGGGGCGGTTGGCTGAGTCATCACGCGGTCAATCATACGGAAGGCTTCCTCTGATTGACAATGGCCTCAGCTGCGGGCGGGGGCGGCGGTGAGCGGCATGGCGGTCCAGGTGCCGCCGGCATCGGTGGAGCGATAGAGGCCGCTCCCATTGGTGCCGGCATACAGCGTTTGGAGGTTCTTCGGCTCCATGGCGAGCGCCCTGATGTTCAGACTTCCGAGTCCCTTGTTTTTCGCCTCCCACGTCTTGCCGCTGTCGGCGCTTTTCCAGACCCCTCCGGGCCCGCCGATGTAAAGAATGGCCGAATCGCTGGGGTGAAGCACAATACTGCTGACATACAGGTCGCTCATCGACTGACCGATCCGTTCCCAGGACTCCCCCCTGTTCGTTGTGCGGTAGAGTCCCTTCGTCGTGCCCACGTATACGATCTCTGGATTCATGCGGTCAATCTCAATGGCGTTGACCCCCAGCGCCATCGAGGCCATCAGCTCGCTTTCTGGAATGAGCCCGTTGTTGATTTTCTTCCAGGTCATCGCGCCGTCTTCGGAGCGGTACATTCCGCCCGTCGTGCCGCCGTAGAGCACGGAAGGATCCCGTGGATTGATGGCGATCGCCGTCACGATGTGCACTTCCTTCATGCCGTTCATGCGCTCTTCCCATTCGCGGCCGGCGTCTTTGGTGTAAAACGCGCCCACGGTCGTGGCGGCGTAAACCTTCTCGCTCAAGGCGGGATGAAACACGAACTGATTCACGAACGACACGTGTTCCTTGAGGCCGACGTTATGCGGCAGCCAGTGCTGTCCGCCGTCCGGACTCTTGTACACGGCATCACCCATCGTGCCCGCATAGACGGTCGCCGGGAGCTGTGGATCGATAGCCACGGTCGTCACCCGGCGGGCGCTGAAGCTCGGAAATTTCTCCCATGACTGCCCGCCGTCGCGCGATTTGTACACCGCATCGTTCGTCGCCACGTAGAGAATGTTGGGGTTCGTTGGGTGGAGGGCGATGGACACAACGGCCTCGCTATCCTTCTGACAGCCGGTGCACACCAGCGCCAGGACGAGGAGTGCGGGAGAAGCCCACCGCCATGCACGTGAATTCCACATCATTCGATAGCTGTGTCAGAGCTTTTTCGCGAATCGCTCGGCGTAGCCGGTCAATTCCATATAGCCGAGGCCGGTGAGCGGCTTTCCCCCCGCAGTGCCGCGGCTTTCGATGGCGCCTTCCCAGTAGGTGACCTGCGTGCTGCGATCCGTCCGGAGCTCCTGCTCGGCCATGCGCGGAACCAATTCAAGCGCGAGGTGCTGCGAAGGAACGGTCAGGCGCCATCGCTGGGGGTAGCGGGCTTTGGAGAAGGGGCTCGTCCAAAAGCTGATGGGCTCCAGCGCGAAATCCTCGATGGAAAGGGGATGCCCTCTGCCCTCGCGGTCGACGAACGTACCGCTCGAGGCTGGATCGGCGGAACCATCGGCACGCCGCAGGCGATACAGCATCAGTTCCGTCTGGTCGGCCATCTGCAGACTGAACCAATCCCACCCGACGAGATCCGGGCCGAGGTCGGCGGAGCCGAATTCGTGGTCCATCCAACTGGTGCCTGTGACATCGAACGATTCGTCCCCGATCGTCATGCGCCCTGTCGTCGCAAGGCGGGTCCATGAATAATAATGCGAGGCCTGCCCGCGCTCCCGCCCTTTGCGGCTGATCCCGCCGCTGCCGTGGACGACCAACGGTTTGCCAGGGATTACATCCAACGCAATGCTGAGGTCGCCGTCCGACGCTTCCAGCCTCTGCGACTCCCGTCCCGTTCCTTCCGGCGCTTCGGCGCGCCATCGCTCGATCCAGACATGCAGGCGATTGGCCTCGGCGCCGGCTTTCCCAAGCGCCGCCCGGCTGAACTTCTCCCGAAACAGAAATTGTCCGTGCTTCAGATCGCTCACGGCGAAGTGACCAAGGTAGAGCTGGGTGACAGACCACTTGGAAGGCAAGGTTTCGATTTGGTCCGGCGGCATGCCGCGACGAAAGAAGGTGAGCTGATAGCCGAAGGCACGGCCGTCCTTGGCCGTGAGGTTGCCGGTATAGTACCACCACTCCGTGCGAAACCCGTCGTGCGAGCCATGGTCACGCGGGAACTCGTAACGGTAGCCTTCGCGTGCATGGATGAACGAATCGCTGCCGGCCGAGGCGATCGGCATGATCCACAGGCCGCACAAGAGGATGAGGATTCGTCGTCCGGACATCATGAGTGTCACGTGCGTTCGTCGAGAGTCGCGCTTATAACATGCGGCGAATGAAAGTCACAAATCACCAATAGCGACAAGGGATTTATGCATCATCTGGTTTCGTGCGAATGGGCATCGCGCCGTTGACAATTTTGACGGCCATCGGCTATCGTGGCCACATGCAGACCGATCGCGAGCGTGAACATCACGAACCGGAACCGGCCGACAAGAGCGCCCCGTTCCCCATTCCATCACAAATTCCGGTGTTCGCGCTGCCGAATGTCGTCCTGTTCCCCAAAACCTATCTCCCGCTGCATATCTTCGAGCCTCGGTACCGCCAGATGGTCGACGACGCCGTTATGGGCGGACAGTGCATCGGCATAGCCCTGCTCAAGGAAGGATGGGAGTCTGAATACTACGGCAACCCTCCGGTCTTCGCGATGGGATGCGTTGGGCGGTTGGTCAGCGTGCAGCCGCTCGCGGACGGGCGGTCCAATATTCTCTTACAGGGGCTCGAGCGGTTTGAGATCACCGAGGAATTTCATGACAAGTCCTATCGCCGCGCAGCGATCGCTTTGCGGGCGAGGGAAACCGAAGCATCGCTCGATCCCGGCGTGCGGCAGCGGCTCGTGAACGCCCTGGAGGAGTACCTCCGGTCGCGTCAGGATGCGCCCACCTGGCAGGGATGGTTTCGGGAAGACGTCAGCGACGACATTCTGGTAAACACCCTCTCCACCTATCTCGATTGCACGCCGCTTGAGAAGCAATTCCTGTTGGAAGCCCTGAGTCTCCATCAACAGGCTCGCCGCCTCAGCGATCTCATCCAATTTATGATGCACGATCATCACGGCGCGAAGGGCTGGGGGTAATGGATCGCGCGGTTGCGATCGATGTCGTGCATCTGTCGAAATCGTACGATGGCCACCAGGCGGTCACGGACGTTTCCTTCCAGGTCTACGCCGGTGAGATTTTCGGACTCTTGGGCCCCAACGGCGCGGGCAAAAGCACGACGCTCCGCACGCTGATTACCCTTCTGTCTCCGACCTCCGGACACGCCACCATTTTCGGGCTCGACAGCCTGCGCGACGCCGATCGGGTGCGGCGCCTGATCGGCTACGTGCCTCAGGAGCGGGCGATCGACCGGTTTCTCACCGGCAGAGAGCATCTCGAACTGTTGGCGGCCTTGTATCATTTGTCCAAAGACGTGGCGAGCCGCCGGATCGCCGAACTGCTCAAGCTGGTGGAGCTTGAAGCGCATGCCGATCGTCCGGCCAAGACCTATTCCTGTCTCTTATACACATCTGACGCTGCCGACGATCCTCGG